>DATIEH010000428.1:0-8353 GCA_035455905.1 Binatia bacterium
TGCTGTTTCGTTCGGGAGAGATAGTCGGCGAGGGCAAGAATACCGCCCAGGTTGTCGGAAGGATGACCCCACTCGGCGGCGAGCCAGGTATCGTTGAAATCGAGCCAGCGAATCATTGCGCCGATATTGAAAGCAGCGTGAACTGGATCGAGCTGCCATGCGGTGCCTGGAACGCGCGCGCCGCCGTTAAAAACTGCACCCGGAACAATCGGGCCGAGCCGCTTCATGCAGTCGGGATAACGGAGCGCCAGTAATCCGCATCCCAGCGTATCGAGAAGATCGAAGCGTGCGGTTTCGATCGCTTCGCGACTGTTAGGTTCGTATCCCGCCGCATACTCGGCCACGTCGACAAGTAGCTTGTCCGGCTCTGGGCGAATGTTGGAAATATCCGCGCTCATGGGTTCTTGGCGTGCAGGGTTCGAGGTTCAAACTTGCAAAGCGGGATCCCGAAGCGATGCCGAACGTCGAACCCGGAACGCTTGACCGTGTTATCTTTTATCGATCGGCACATAGGGCCTGGGCTCGGGGCCGATGTAGTCAGCGTTGGGGCGGATGAGACGATTGTCAGCGCGTTGTTCGATGATGTGCGCCGCCCAACCTGTGATCCGGGAAATCACAAAGAGCGGTGTAAACATGGCGGTTGGAATGCCGCAAAAGTGATAAGCGGTTGCGCTGTAAAAATCCAGGTTGGGAAACATCTTTTTTTCACGGCGCATCACCTGTTCGAGGCGTTCTGAAACGGGAAAAAGGTGAGTGTCGTCGATCGACGCGCCGAGTTTTTTTGACCAAGCTTTGATGACGTCCGAGCGGGGATCGGAAATCTTGTAGACCCGATGGCCAAAACCCATGATAAGTTTTTTAGCCGCGAGCATTTCCATCAGCCCTTTTTCCGCTTCATCGGGCGACGCAAATTTTTCGATCAACTCCATCGCCGCTTCGTTGGCGCCGCCATGCAATGGTCCTCGGAGCGCGCCGATGGCGCCCGTCACGGCAGAATAAAAATCGGGCAGGGTAGAGATAATCGTCCGCGCCGTGAATGTCGAAGCGTTGAACTCGTGTTCGGCATAGAGAATGAGCGAGACGTCGACGGCGCGGCGGTGCAACTCGTCAGGCTTTTTGCCGTGGAGCAAATGCAGTAGGTGACCGGCAGTGCTGTCATCGTCCGTTTCGGTGTCGATGCGGCGCCCGTTTGCATGATAATGGTGCCAGTAGAAAAGTATCGCGCTAAAGAGCGCAGTGAGACGATTCGCGACGGCGATCTGATCGTGACCGGGGCCTTCGGGCTCCAACGTGCCGAGCATCGAACATCCGGTACGCATCACGTCCATCGGATGGGTACTGCGCGGAATCAGCTCCAAAACAGTTTTCAAGCTGGCCGGCAAGCCGCGCATCGCCCGCAATTTGGATTTATATTCATTCAGCTCTGCTGGCTTCGGCAGCCGGCCGTAAATCAAAAGATAGGCAACTTCTTCAAAGGTCGAATGTTCCGCCAGATCATGAATCGAGTAGCCGCGATAGGTGAGGCCTTTCCCTTCTTTGCCGACGGTGGCGATTGCCGTGTGACCGGCGATCACGCCGGCGAGTCCCGCACCAGGTTCGGTTGCCATAGCTGTTTCCTCCAGACTCTATTTGCCCTTAAGATCGACCGTATTTCAAGGCGTTGATTTATCTGATGCTGACTGAGTTTCACGTAGAATACTCCGACCAGAGAAAGATTTCTCGGGAAGCCCTCGAAATGACACGTTAAATTTTTTTGTCATCTCGAATGAGGTGAGGATCTTGACCGACTGCAGCACTATCATTTATCTCGGGCTTGACAGTTTGCCTCTACATTCGGTACCGCTGGAAAGAAGAAATTTTCAGCTAGGAGTTTAGGCATGCCATTACCGCAGAAGTTCAAAGCCATGGTCGTTTCCGAGACGGCGGAAAAAACCTTTCCGCGTGAGATTCGCGAGCGCGCTCTGAGCGATTTGCCCGCCGGAGAACTGATCATCGAAGTCAAATATTCATCATTGAATTACAAAGACGCGTTGTCTGCCACCGGCAACAAAGGCGTCACGCGAAAATATCCGCATACGCCAGGCATCGACGCGGCGGGCATTGTCGCGGATTCAACGACGAAGCTTTTTGGCGTTGGCGATCAAGTGACCGTAACGGGATTCGATCTCGGCATGAATACCCCCGGAGGATTTGGTCAGTACATCAGCGTCCCGGCGCTTTGGGCGACCAAGCTGCCCCAAGGCCTCTCGTTGAAACAGAGCATGAGCTACGGTACTGCCGGTCTCACGGCGGCGTTGTGCATTATTCGCTTGATGGCGAGCGGCTTGACGAAGGATTCCGGCGAAGTCCTGGTTACCGGGGCGACCGGAGGCGTCGGCAGCATTGCCGTGGCGATTCTCGGGAAACTCGGCTTCAACGTCGTCGCTGCGACGGGAAAAACCAACGAGCACGATTTTTTGCGCGGTCTTGGCGCCAAAGCGATTATTTCCCGTGAAGAGGCGAACGATACTTCAGGTCGGCCATTGCAAAAACCGCGTTGGGCCGGCGTCGTGGACACGGTTGGCGGAAATATTCTTGCCACGGCACTGAAGGCCACGAAATACGCCGGTTTGGTCGCCGCCTGCGGCAACGCCATGTCCCCGGAGCTCAACGTCAATGTATTTCCATTCATTCTGCGCGGCGTGAGCCTGCTTGGCGTTGACTCGGTGGAAATCCCGATGCGCGCGCGCCAGATGGCCTGGCAGAAACTCGCCGGTGAGTGGAGCGTGGATCTCCCCAAAATCATCACGGAAGTTTCCCTCGAAGAATTGAATCCAAAGATCGAGGCGATCCTAAAGGGTGGGGTGCGCGGCAGAGTGCTGGTCGATCTAAGCAAATAAGAACCCACCGTGCTCACCACGCAGAGCACGGAGCATAATAAGGTTTAGTTCCTCTCGGGCTCTTCGTGTGTTCATAAGATTTCGACTACGCGCAAAGTAATTGTATGACAGAAAAAGCTCAAAGCGATTCCGCTCTCGGTCACCTCCGTGTTGTCGAGCTTGGCGATATTCCGGCGTCCTATGCGACGCGTTGGCTTGCCGACCTGGGCGCCGATGTCATTAAAGTCGAACCGCCCGGCGGTGATCCTAACCGAATGCTGCCGCCGTTTGCCGGCAATATCACCGATCCCGAGCGCAGTCTCGCCTTCATCCATGCCAACACCAACAAGCGCAGCATCGTGCTCGATCCCGCTCGCGAAGCGGATCGTGACACATTCACGAAGCTTCTTGGCTCCGCCAATCTCTTGGTCGAAGCGACGCCGCTCGGCTATTTGGAGAATCTCGGCTTCGACGACGAAACCCTAAGAAACAAATTTCCAAGTACTGTCATCGTTTCGATAACCGCTTTTGGGCGCACCGGACCGTACCGCCACTACAAGGGCAGCGATGCCATCGCCAACGCCACCGGCGGATTTCTTTACGGGCAAGGAGATGACACGAAGGGACAGTGCACGGCGCCGAGTCATCTGGCGTATCAAATGGCGGGTGCGATGGCGGCGATGCTGGCGTTGGCCGGTTTGCGCCATGTTCGGGTTACCGGGGCCGGGCAGCGGATCGATATGTCATTGCAGGAAGCGCTGACGTTTGCGAATAGCAGCTCGATCGCGCGCTACAGCCGAGAGAATCGCCTGGAGCGCCGTCCTGGCGCAAAGGCTTATGGCGGCGCTGGCACGAATATCTATCGCTGTAAGGACGGTCGCTACGTCCATTTCACGACGAACATGCCGCACATGTGGAAAGAGTTTGCACAAAGTTGGATGACCGACAAATCGCTCGCAGGCCCCGAATGGGAAAATCCGCGTTATCGCGACGAACATTCTGAGGAAGTGGCCAAGGCGTTCGCCCGATTTATCGGTGAGTTCGAGGCCGATGATTTTGCCAACCAGGCGCAAGCGCGCCATCTCGCCGCCGCGCCCCTCAACACCATCGGCCAATTTGTCGAGTGCGAGCAGAATCGCGTGCGCGGGTGGTTGCAGGAAATCGAGCACCCGGTGATCGGCAAGTACAAGGCGCCCGGCGCGCCGATGCGGCTGTCGCTTACGCCGATGCGGGTGCGGCGTCCTGCGCCGCTGCTCGATCAACATCGAAAGGAGATCCTCGCGGAGCTCGAAAAGTGGCCGGCCCGGCGAATTCCACAGCCAAAATCCGAATCGGCGCGCCAACCGATGCTCGCGGGACTGCGCATGGCCGATCTGACGCAGCAGTACGCTGGCCCGCTTGGAACAGAACTGCTCGCCTACTACGGGATGGAAGTTGTGAAAATCGAGACCGCCACGATTGTCAGCAAAGAGCGGGAAGCCGCAGTGCATGCGTGCATGAATCGAGCGAAGCTCGGCTGCACACTCAATTTGCGCAATCCAGAAGGAAAAGAACTGTTCAAGCAACTCGTCGCGAGATCAAATGTCGTCGTGGACAACTTCAGCTCGGGGGTTTTGGAGCGACTCGGTTTTGGCTTCGAGGTTCTGCAGAAAATCAATCCAGGCGTCGTGCAGGTCGTGATGCCCGGCTGGGGTTTGACCGGGCCGCTCAAATCGTGGGTCGCGTGGGGTTGGCAGCTGCTCGCTTACACGGGGATCATGCGCTTGTGGGGCTACCCGGACTCGCCGATGGAAACCCGCTGCAAAATTGCCTGGCCGGATCGAGTCGGCTCGGTGACGATGGCGCTTGGCATCCTCGCCGCTCTCGAGTATCAAGCACGCACCGGGAACGGTCAGTTCATCGAAGCCGGAATGCTCGAAGCGCAAGGATCGATGATGGGACCGGCGATTCTCGATTATATCGTCAACGGCAATGAATGGGACGCGCTGGGCTATCGAGAGATTCTCGGCGAGCCGTACGCGCCTTACGGTTGTTATCCGTGCCGCGGCGAAGACAACTGGATCATCGTTGCCTGTGCGGGAGATGAGCAGTGGCAGAGCATGGTCAAGCTGATCGGCGCAAATTCATGGGCCGCCGATGAAAAATATGGCCGCGCCGCCGGACGCAAGCAGTTCCGTAACGAGCTTGATCAGAAGCTTTTACAATGGACTTCCAAGTATACCGTCCGGCAACTGTTTCGAATGCTGCAGGAGTCCGGTGTTGCGGCCGGAAGTCCGTCGTCCGGAGAGGATCTTTTTCACGATATTCACCTCCGTGCGCGCGGCCACATCGTGGAAACCGATGCGCAGCCATGGGGCAGGATTACTCATCACGGGCTGCCGGGAATTCCCTCGCTGTCGAGCGCCGACGCCGCGCGCGGAGCGCCATGGATCGGCGCGCACAATGCTAAAGTATTCGCTGAGATTTTAGGATTGAGCCAGGAGCGAATTGAAGAACTGAAAAAAGCCGAAGCGATCAAGTAGCGTTCGTACGACGAAGAAAGATTCCTCACATCCGTTCGTAATGACACGAGGTCGCACGCCACCTTGCACGCAACCTCATCTCGACCGAAGGGAGAAATCTTTCCGAATCCCTATAGCGGGCGGAACCTGGGCAGGGTGTACTCCTCATTGTCTTCATAAACCACTTCGACCGGCATGCCGATCTTGACGTGGTCTACCGGGCAGTCGATCACGTTGCTGATCAGGCGCGGGCCTTCGTCAAGATCGACCAGGGACACGTTGTATGGCGTTTTGCCTTCATACGAAGGGTGCCAGGCGCGGTGGTAGTTCACGAACGAATAAACTTTGCCCTTGCCGCTGAGCTGCGTCCAGGTGTAGTCGGTGGACAAACAGTGCGGGCAGGAGCCCTGGGGTGGATAGCTAAAAAACTTCCCGCAGGCGTTGCAGCGCTGTGCCGTCAACTTGTGCTCACGCAAATTTGCCCAGAAGGGCTTTGCTTCCAATTCCTCGAGAAACGGTCTGACTTTTCTAATGTTGCGTCCGCGGCTGTCGCTGGTCTCGCTCATAACGCCCCCAAAATTAAACTTGCATGCATGCACAAACTTCCGCCGTGGCCGCTGACAATTCCGACCTTGGCGTCCTTCACCTGGCGCTCCGGCTCCACTTCGTTGCCGCGCAACTGCCGCACGGCTTCGGTAACGTGCAACATGCCTTCGATGTGCGCCTGCGATAGCAATCCGCCATGGGTATTGACCGGCAATTCGCCGCCCACTTCAATCCGGCCGTTCTTGACGAAGTCTTTGCCCTCGCCCTTTTTGCAGAAGCCATAATCTTCCAACGTGATCATCGTCGTGATCGTGAAGCAATCGTAAATCTCGGCAAAGTCCATGTCCTTAGGGGTCAGCCCCGCCATTTTATATGCGAGCTCGGAGGATTTCCTGCCGCCGAGTGTGGTGAGCGTGGGTGCGTCCATCAGGCTGAAGTGCGGGTGATGCTGACCCATGCCGAGAATCGCCACGGGCTTTTTCGGGAAGTCCCGTGCGCGTTCAGCGCTCGTGACGATCACCGCACCGCCGCCGTCCGACTCCAAGGCACAATCGAACAGACGGAGCGGCTCGCAGATGAAGCGCGATGCTTGGTGATCGGCGATGGTCATCGGCTTTCGCATGGTCGCATTGTTATTCATACAGGCGTGTTTGCGTGTCGCCACTGCGACATGCGCGAGATCTTCGCTTTTGGTGCCGAACTCATACATATGCCGCTGCGCTGCGAAAGCGTGGTTGGCAACCGCAGAGAAGTGGCCCCAGGGCTCTTCCCAATGTTCGTCGCCGTGGCGAATCGGATTGCCCGGCGACGGATCAGGCGTGCCGCGTTTGCGCGCATGCACGCATAGGACTGTGTTCGCCATGCCGGCTTCAATGGCCATCACCGCATTCTGCACCATCGCTATGGGCGTCGCGCCGCCGAGCGCGAGATCGGTGGCATAGTTTGGGTGCATGCGCGCCATATTGGCCATTCGCACCGCATAACTACGGTGCGCATCGTTCAGCGGCTGATTGGTGATAAACCCGTCGATGTCGGAGACCTCGAGCCCCGCGTCATCCAAACAAGCTTTCATGCACTCCAGGTGCAGGGAATGCGTCGATGCTTCAGGCCGCTTCCCGACTTTGGTTTCGGCGACGCCGACCACGGCGTAGCGACCGCTGATATTCGACATAAGAGAGACCTCCGGGAAAATTCGCATGCTGGAATAATGGAATGATGGGTGATGGGTAAGGAGCCAATACTCCAGCACTCAGTATTTCATTACTCCAATTCGCGCGAATTTCAAACTAGCGGGGCGCTTGAGCGAGCGCTTTGATGAAGCCGCTTTTCTCGAGCTCGGCGATGAAGCTTGCGTCCATGAACGCGTCGGGTTTTTGATTCCAAACTTCGGGGCGCTGCTGGGCCACATATTCGTAGGTCGGCTGCAACCCTTGGGTGATCGGGTAGGGAACCGAGATGAAATCCTTGCGATAAATTTCGTAGGAACCTTCGAGCAGCTCGCGATCATTGGTTTTGAGGTATTTGCTGAGAACTTTCATGCTGAATTCTTTGTTGGCCTTCAGGAGATGAATCCCTTCGACATGCGCTTTGACCATGCGCATCACGGTGTCGCGATCGTCGGCAACCCATTTGCGCCGCGTAACGATCGACATCGACGGATAGGAAACCTCCTGCTTCGCGTCCCACAGCACCTTAAATCCTTTGCGTTCAGCCTGCACATCGGCAGGATGGGATAAATCGGCAGCATCGACAACGCCATTGATGAGAGCTTGAATCCTGTCCGGTTGCGTGCCAATGGAGAGCATCACCACATCGCGGCCGGGCTCGAGTCCATATTTTTTTATAATATAGCGCTCGAGAAAGTCGCCGAGCGAGCCGAAACCCGAGACCGCCACTTTTTTGCCGCGTAGATCCTCCGGCCTTTTGATCTCCGGGCGCACGAGCAGTTTGCTTTGCACACCCGATACGGTATGCGCGACGGTGACCAGATCGGCACCGCTCAAATCCGCGCTCATCACCGTTGTTAAAGTGCAGGGTGCGCCGAGGATGCTATTGCCGATAATCGCTTGCGCCGATTGCCCCGAACCGCGCAGCAGCACCAGCTCGGCCTCCAAGCCGTATTTCTCGTAGAGCTTCGCTTCCTTGGCAATCCATGGAATCCATTGCGAGGCGGAGAGCGAGGTCACGCCCCAGCGAAATTTCTTAAGTGGCTTGTCCTGCGAATAAGCAATACTGACAAGACATATCAGGCTCAGCGCAACGAGCATGGAAGTTAATCGATGAATCATCTTTCTGACTCCTGCTTAAAGGAAAGATGTTTCGCTGCGCTCAACATGACCCGGTGCGGCGCATGTCATCCTGAGCATCAGCGAAGGATCTCAGTTATAAATTGTAAAGACGCGCGGCGTTATCGCACATCAGTTTCTGGAGCTGACTCGGCGTCAGGTT
>DATIEH010000429.1:0-11348 GCA_035455905.1 Binatia bacterium
TCCGCGGCGGTAAGCACTCGCTCACGGCGTACATCGATCACATGCAGCATCTGTTCATTGCCCACCGGGCAAACTTCGATGCAGGCGTTGCACGTCGTACAAGCCCAGGCGGCTTCGTCGTTGAGCGCAAATTCCAGCAACGGCCGCGGACTCGCTTGACCGGCAGCAAATTCCGGCAGGATTTTATTCAACTCGTAGCGCTCATTGATCAGAATGGCCGCCGGACTCAAAGCTTTGCCGGTATTGGTCGCCGGACAAACGTCCTGGCAGCGATTACACATAATGCAGGCATAGGAGTCCAACAGCCGTGGCCATGTGAAATCCTCCAGCTTGACGGCGCCAAAGACTTCTTCCTTCTCGAAGTCCATCGGATTGAGAGCACCCGGCCGTTCCTTTTTGAGTGCCAAATTGACCGGCGCTAGAAAAATGTGGATGTGCTTGGAGCGTGGAAAGTACGGGATGAAGAGCAGGATTGATCCTAATGCGCCCCACCAAAAGAAATGATTCGCCACCTCCAATCCGGGTGCCACAGGGGAAAAGGCGGAGGCGAAGAACGACCCGACCGGCTGATACAGGTCCGTTCCCTGCTGCGCCAGTTGTGTTCCCTTGAAAAGCAACCGAGAGCCGACGTGAAAGAGAATAAATCCAGCAACCACAGACGAATCCCGAGCAATTCCCGCGCGGACTTCCGGAAGGAGCGGCACATTCGTCGGAAAGACAAAATCATTCGGCTTAACCAACCAGCGCCGCAACACCAGGCCGACGATGCCGATCAAAACAGCACTGGTAAGAAGATCGGCCGCCAAATTGAACGGATTCCACACGCCCCCGCGTGCATTGATGGCGAAGAATCCCTCCAGGAAATCGACCAGGTTTACGAGGAAATATAAAACAAAGCCGTAGAACACGAGCGCATGGAGCAGCGACACGATCGGGCGCTTCTTAAAAACCGATTGCTGCGTCAAGACGATCCATAGCGCGTTCTGAATGCGCTCCAGAAGATGGTCGAAGCGCGTATCGGGCTTGCCGCGTTTAATCGCGCGGTAAACCGCATAAAACCTTTGAGCGCCGTATGAGAGACACCCCACTGCGAGCAGAACAAAAAGAATTTTTTCGGTCGTGCTCAACATTTCGCTCTGATCGACCTCCGTCTCAGTTATTATCGTTGCGGCGGCAAACTGTCACAGTATCGGGATCCGTCCGGACCTTGAGGCGGCAGATTGAGGGTGACGGATATGTGAACCGCCCTCAGGTGATCTGTCTGGGCTATATGACGGGGTTTGCCTTGCAAAGGCAGCGCGCAATCGGATTGGCTCAGCCCGGAAACCCAAGTTTTTTGGAAAGCTCGCTTCCAGCTTTGAGCAGCACCGGCGCGATTTCCGTGTTGATCGCTTCGTCGGTTAATCGATTTTCAGGCCCGACAACGGCAAGGGTCCCGACAAGTGATCGAGTATAGTCGCGGATGGGGACGGCCACTGCATTCACACCTTCAGCAAATTCGCCGCGCTCCACTGCGTATCCAGACTCTCCGATCATGACGATCTGGTCACGTAAAACATTCCGATCAGTGATGGTGTTTGCCGTGTACCGTTCCAGATCCGCAGGCAAATTTTGACCAGCTGCCGAGTCCAATTCAAACGTCAAGTGCGCCTTGCCTGCCGCAGTGCAGTGCGCCGGCAATACCGTTCCCAAAAATGAAACCACCCGTACGGGGCGCTCCGGCTCGACAAAATCCAAAGGAATGATTGCCTCGCTCTTGCGGATCGCCACATAGGCGCTTTCCTGCGTGGCCTTCGACAGCTCGACCAGAACCGCCTTTGACTGAAGCAACAAGCCCATTTGATGGATGAACGTTTGTCCTAGCTGCAGGCACTTGAGGCCCAATCGATAATTTTCGCTGGCCTTATTCTGTTCGATATAACTTCGGGCTTCAAGGGTTGCCAGCAACCGAAAAACATTGTTCTTATGCAGTTTCAGCCGCTTGCTCAATTCAGTGACGCCAATTTCATCGACAGTCCCGTTGAACTGCTCCAGGACATCGAGTGCATGGGAAACTGATTGTATGACGTAATTGGCTTTTTCGCGTCGAACCATATTTCCTCCCGATGAAGCGCTAAGCAGATACCAAACGCGAATGAAAAATCATCATTTCCAAAAAGCGTTTTAAGCTACCCCGGCAAACCATTGTTGTCAAATCGTGTGGCGGCCAAATACAACTTCACTTGCTCCCTGCGGCGCCATGAGAGCCTATGCTTGACCGCTGCTCAGCAATGCGGCAAGATACGGCCAAATGGACGCATTGAGGATTGCCCAGACTATTTCACCCTGGCGGCGCTGGCGAAACCGCCAGCGTTTTCGCCGTGGCTGACTTTTTTATCAAATCGTGAACGGAGTAAGGGCCATAGGTGGTAAACTTATGGCCCTTTTCTTTTTTTTAACATCCAATGATCCAGCCAAGTTTTGAAGCGTTTCGCGTCCTTGCAAAGCGCGGCAATTTGATCCCGGTCTATCAGGAGCTCCTGATGGATCTTGAGACGCCGCTCTCATTTTTCAAGCGACTCGAGCGGGATCGTTACGCTTTTTTGCTCGAAAGTGTGGAAGGCAGCGAACGTTGGGCACGCTATTCGTTTTTGGGAACCCGCCCCTACCGGGTGTTCAAGGCGCGCGGCTCTGAAGTCGAAGTCATGGAGGCAGGTAAGTCTCGCCGGTTCAATTCGGACGCGCCTCTAAAGGTATTGGAGCAGTTGCTAAAAGACTGCCGCCCCGTCAGCATACCCGGCGTGCCGCCTTTTTTTGGTGGCGCGCTCGGCTACGTCTCGTACAACGCCGTCGAGCAGTTTCATCACATCCGCAATGTCAAAAAGGACCCGCTCGATTTGCCGGAAATATTTTTTCTTTTCGTACAGACCCTAATCGCTTTCGACAACCTGAAGCATACCATTAAAGTGATCGACAACGTCCAATTGGCCGAGAAGACGGATTTGCGCGCTGCCTATAATTCGTCGGTCCGACGTATTCGCAACGTGATCTCGACCCTGCAGAAAAAACCCCGGGGTATTGAACCGCGAGATGTCAGTCCAAACCGGGCAAACCGGAAATTTCGCTCCAATCTAAGCAAGGCTCAGTTCGCCAGCGCTGTGGTCAAGGGCAAGGAGTATATTAAAGCCGGCGACATTATTCAGGTCGTTCTATGTCAACGACTTGAGACGGAAACCCAGACCGATCCTTTCGAGATTTATCGCGCCCTGCGTTTCATCAATCCGTCACCCTATATGTTTTACCTCGAGCTCGAAGATCTTCGGGTTATCGGCTCGTCGCCGGAAACTATGGTTCGACTGACCGGCGACACCATCGAGTTGCGTCCGATCGCCGGCACCCGGCCTCGCGGGACGACGGCGGAAGAGGAGCGAAAGCTCGAAGCCGATCTGCTCGCCGATCCGAAGGAGCGCGCCGAGCACATTATGCTGGTGGATCTGGGACGCAATGATGTCGGCCGAGTTGCGCAGGTTGGCACTGTGGAAGTCAACGAGCTGATGGCCATTGAGCGCTACTCTCACGTCATCCATATCGTTTCGAATGTCCGCGGCAAGCTCGCCGGCGGCCAGACTGCTTTCGATCTTTTTGTCTCAGCATTTCCCGCGGGCACGGTTTCCGGCGCGCCAAAAATTCGCGCGATGCAAATTATCAGCGAGTTGGAGCCGCAAAAGCGCGGGCTTTATGCCGGTGCCATTGGCTATTTTGGCTACAACGGGAATCTCGACACCTGCATCGTCATCCGCACCATTGTCATGAAAGGCAAGAAGGTCTTTATCACGGCGGGCGCCGGAATCGTTGCCGATTCCGATCCGGAAACCGAATACCAGGAAACGCTGAATAAAGCGCGAGCCATGCTCAAGGCGGTCGCCCTTGCCGAGCAGTGGAGTCAACGATGATTTTGCTGATCGACAACTATGATTCGTTCACCTACAACTTATATCATTATCTGAGCGAGTTGGGCGCGGAGGTGAAAGTCTTTCTCAACGACCACATCACTATCGACCAGATCGAAACGCTCAGGCCGGAAAAAATCGTCATATCTCCCGGTCCCTGCACGCCCGCCGAGGCGGGCATTTCATGCGATGCGATCATCCGCTTCGGAGAACATGTTCCGATTCTCGGTGTCTGCCTGGGGCACCAGGCGATTGGCGCCGCGTACGGAGGCCGGGTCGTACGGGCGCCTTCGATCATGCACGGCAAACTGTCCGACGTCAGCCATGATTCGCGCACGATCTTTCGCGATGTAAAGAACCCCTTCGCCGCGATGCGCTACCACTCGCTGGTCATAGATCCTAAAAGTCTACCTGAAGCGATATCCGTGAGCGCCACCGCCGGGGACGTGATCATGGGAGTCCGGCACAAAAAATTTCCCGTGGACGGTGTGCAGTTCCATCCCGAATCGATTCTTAACGAAGAGGGCAAAAAGATTCTCAAGAACTTTTTGGACTATTATTGAGCGTAGCTCGATGAAGTTGCTTTGCTTTCAAGCGAAAAAATTTCGCTGGAAGACTCACTCAAAAACGCTGCCCGACGTACCGGACCAGGAACTTGAACAGGAGGTCCGTGCGGCCGTTGTGGCGTTTCTTCACTCCGAAACAGGCGATCTGGCAGTGGAGCGCGAGGCTTCCATTCTGCGCCAATCGATAAAACACCTGAAATGGCTCGCTAATAAGCGCGATCTTCGCAATATTGTGTTGCATTCTTTCACTCACCTCGGCGGTGACACCGCTGAGCCGGCTCGCGCCGATGCGTTCATTCGGGCAGTGGCCGAGCGCTTGCGCGAGACCGGCTATGAAGTTTGGCTCACGCCGTTCGGCTACCTGTGCGAATGGGATTTGAGCGTCTATGGTGAAAGTTTGGCCAAAGTTTGGAAAGAGATTCATTGAGTGAACTGCTGTTTATAAGATCGTGGTATAATCAGTTATCCAGCAACAATTCGGAGGCGCAATGAGGAGGTATCGACGACTGTCGTCGCTCTTGATCGGGCTAATTCTGACGTTGGGTGCCGGCTGCGATCGTAAACAGAAAAGCACCGAAGTGAAGGATCTTCCCGATCTCAATGAACAAACGCGCGTTTACGTTACGACGGAGAGTACCAAAGTGCGTACCGGGCCGGGACCACAATTTCGCGCCATTGCGGACGTCAATCGCGACGCGAAAGTCAATGTTGTCGGAAGAGACGGTGAGTGGGTATTGATCGTCTCAAAAAAAGGCAATGCGCCAGGCTATATCGAAATGGCTTCGGTGCGAGCGGCAACGGGAAGCGAAACCAAGGAAACGCTCAATCCGCAAGTCGATGGAAAGTACGAGACGATCGCTGACACGCAGGTGAGGGGCGGACCGGGTCTGCAATACCCCGTCGTCGCTGACGTACCCAGGGGAACAACGCTTAACGTCGTGGAAGAAGAAAAAGGCTGGCTGAAGGTTGAATCGAAGCGCGGCAATAAACCTGGATACATAGATGCCAATTTGGCAAAGCCATCGACGAAATAAGATACGCGGTTGCTCCGGCCGAGCGCGCTGTCACCTTAGTTTCAGCCTTCAATTGAGGTCGGGCAAAACTTTGTCGTGGACCGTCTCATTCCAACCGGAGATCACGAATCGCTTCGCTATAGCTCCGTAAGTCTCGCATTCCTGTTACCGTATCTGAAAATCAAGCACCATCGGGACCCCGTGATATTCTGCCGGATCTCATTGCCCGGTCGCCCTCATCGATCTGCGCCCGCGCCTCTGCTGATATATGCAATGAGCAGAGCTAATAATCCAATCGGCGCTAAACACGAGAATGCGAAGTGCTGCGCGTTTGCAAAAAGCGTCGGTTCCGCCCAGAGCCTTTGGCCGCCGCGAACTTCCATCAATGCCACGGCCATCGTGGTTCCAATCGTCCCCGCGGCTGTACCGAATGAACTGAGCATCGCGGCCAAAACAGCGTAATCGTCCTGCTGAACCGACGCAAAAGCCACCTTTTGATTCGCTGGCGTGAAAATACCGAGTCCTGTGCCGACCACAACCAATGCGCCAATGACATAAACGAGATTGCGATCGGTTTGGAGCCCGGAGTAATAGACGATGCCGCCAAAAATAAACAGCAAACCGAGGCATGCGATTAACGCAGCATCAAATCGATCGGCCAGTCGCCCGCTAACCCATGATGCGAGCGCAGTCGACAGGGGCAAAACGGCCAGGACCAAACCCGTCATCACAGCCGACGCGCCGAGCACGTTTTGCAAATATAGCGGCGCACAAAGCCCAACAGGGTAATGGATAATATTGCAGAGAACCAGAGCTCCGACCGCCCCCGCCAGCACCTTGCGCTTGAACATCGCCATCTCAATCAGCGGTTTTTTTGTGCTTGATTCAATCCAGACAAAAATCGGCAATCCAACCAGTGCCACAACGAAGCAGCCGGCGACAAAAAATGAGGTCCAACCTGCGCTTGGCGCGAAGGTGAGTCCCAGCAACAACGCCGGATAGGTTAGCAGCAACATGAGAGAACCCCAGACGTCGAAGGGTTCCTGGCGCCGCTCGCCTGAACCTCGAAAGATCGTTGCAACCGCGATAGTCACGGCAGAGCCGATAATGAAATTCATCCAGAAAATCCACTGCCAACCGCCGAGCTCTAATAGAAAGCCACCGATGGTTGGGCCGGTCATCCGGCCAACAGCAATAGCCGAGGCAAAGGTGCCCAGAGCACGGCCGCGGCTTTTAGGCTCGAACGCGGTCGCGAGAATCGCGGTTGACATCGGCACAGCCATGGCGAGTCCGATCGCCATGACCAGGCGCGCTAGGAGCAATGTGGAAAACGAATTCGAGACGGCGCCGAAGCCTGCGCCCAGCGCATAGAGTGCCACCCCACTTTTGTAAATCCGCTTCTGACCGAAAATCGCCCCCGCGCGGCCAAAGCACAACGACAAGCTTGACACTGTCACGGTTCCCATGAGGCTTACCCATTGAATCGCGGCCAAGCTGCTGCCGAATTGCTTTTGCATCGTTGGCAGCGCCACGCCGATGCCGCCGAAGCTATTGAAGAATAAAAATGCGGCCGAGCAGGTTACGATGAGAATTGCTCGTTGCCCGCCTTGTGTTACGAACGATAAATCAGCTGCAGATCGGATCGGAGGATTCATTCGATTCGGTTAGTCTTTCTCATATCCCATATGTCCGGACGTGAAACCAGTTAACCGTCCGAGGCTCACTGAGAACGAAGAAACCTTTGACAGGCGCGCACTTACAATTTTCGTAAATCTGTTCATATGTGAGCTTCCGCAACGCCGAACTCGGCTGAAAACAAATGTGAAATCAGTCGTTTAGACATAAAAAGCCGATTTTTTTCTTGGCATATCTTTGGCGTTGTCCAATAATAGATCTCTCTGAATAACCTCTTTAGGAGAATGCCATGGAAGGTATGTTTGTCTGGATCGTGCTTTTTGCTGGGGGTGCGCTGCTTTTTCTCGGAGTTTTACTCATCGCCTCGGAAAGGGAACTTAAAAATAAACGCCGTGAGGTAGAGGCACTGCTGTCGAAGCTAGAGGGGTTTTCGGAAGGGATGAGTTCCACAGGCGGTGCGTCTCTAGACAACAACGCTTCCGCTGAAGTAACCGAGTTGCGGGCGCATAATCGTGAGCTGGAAAATCAAGTTGCCCGGTTTGCTGGCGACTTGGAGCGCAGTCAGCGAGCGATTCAGGACATGCAAGCGACACAGGAAATGAGCGGCAATAACTCGACAGAGGTTCAGGAGCTGCGAACGACGAATGAGCGCCTCCAAATGGACATCACCCAGCTACGCAGCCAGTTGGCAAGCAACGAGGCAAACTTCCACCCGTCGGGGGCGACTCATGAGACGAGCCCAATGAACAGTGAAACCGAAGCTGAGCTGAAGGCGGTCAACGAAAAGCTTTATGAAAGCGCCGCTCGCATTCGCCACCTCGAGGATATCGAGCTCAGACATCGTGAGGAGCGACAGAACTTGGAAGCACACATCACAGAGCTCGAGGAAAAACTCAGCGCTACCGAACAGTGCGTTTCTGAGTTGGACCACCTGCGCGCTCGTTCGGAGCGAGCCGAGCGCGACCAGCAGGAGTTGCGGAAACAAATTCAACAACGTGAACAGGAATTGCTTCAATCGCAAGCGCGCATCGCCGAAGCTGAAGAACATCGCCAGCGTCTCGCTGCGTTGCAGACCCCCTATCATGCCCTGCTCTCCAAACAGTCTGAGCTGGCGGACAAACAACGTGAGCTGCAAGCCGATCTCGAGGCATTCGCGAAGTTAATGAATCATGCCGATTCCAGATGATGCCCGGTATGACGAGCGGAGCTCATCGATAACACGGAGGCAAGTAAAACGCCAAACTTTTATATTCTTTAGCAGCCTTTCGCTTTGAACCAAGGCGCACTGATTTCCATGTGCTTTGTTTCTACGTGCAGCGCGCCAAGGATCTCCCGCCGCAATCGACTCAACAAGCTTCAAAAAACTGCGTTCACAATCTTTCCCGATCCCACGAGCACCGTGTTCTAGACCGCGTCGCTGATCGGCGCCACCAGCCAGCGCAGCCGCCCGTCCTATGCTGTTCGCTATCGATTTCCTATACTGGTGCCGGGGGTTGCAGATGCGTCTTCATTATGAAGTTCAGGGCGACGGGCGCCCACTGGTTATTCTGCACGGCTTTCTCGGCTCCTCCGAGAATTGGCGCGCGATGCGGAAGCGTTTTGCAACTACTTATAAAGTGTTTTCCGTCGATCAGCGCAACCATGGGAGTTCACCCCATAGCAGCACGATGAATTATGGCGTCATGACGGAGGACCTGCGCGAATTTTTAGCCGAGCAGGGTCTCTCAGAGGTTTTCCTGCTAGGCCATTCAATGGGCGGCAAAGTCGCGATGCAGTTCGCCTCCGCATCGCCGGCAGCGATTGAGAAGCTCGTGCTTGTCGACATTGCTCCTAAAGCTTACCCGCCTGCGCAACGCCCATTGCTGCAAGCCATGCAGAACCTGGAACTGCGCGGACTAAAAACTTACGGCGAAGCTGAAGCGGCGCTGAGTGCGACGATTTCCGATCCAGCGCTCAGGAAGTTTGTAGTCAAGAACTTAACGCGAGACCGCAACGGTGAGTTTCACTGGCGCATCGGTCTGGATTCGCTGGCTGCGAATTACGATCAATTGATCCAAGCGCCCCCCATGTCGAATAGTTTTGACAAACCGACTTGTTTCATTCGCGGCGGCCTGTCGCGGTTTATTGACGACCAGGATTTTGCCGCCATTCGCAAGTATTTTCCTCGCGCGGAGTTCCACACGGTGGCCAATGCCGGCCATTGGGTGCACATCGATGCGCCCGAGGAATTTCATCGGATCGTGGATGAATATCTCCGCCGCTCGTAGGGTAGACCTTCCAGCGCCCCTCATGCTATGAGTTCCTAAAGTTTCAATTCGCGGGAGGCGAGCAATGGCGAAACGCAAAAGCATCCATATCAAAGGCATGGAACACGGCGCGCCGATTCCCAACGGCGTTGTCGTAGGCAATATGGTTTTTTCTTCGGCGATCTCCGGCAAGGACGCCAAGACCGGCGTGTTATCATCCGATCCGGACGAACAAGCCGAAGCGATGTTTCGCAACCTTCGGCTGTTCATGGAAACCGCAGGTGGCACGCCGGAGAATATTGGTTATATGAAAGTCTATTTGAAAGAAGAAAAACTGCGTGACTCCGTCAACAAGGCCTGGCTGAAAATGTTTCCCGACGAGCATGACCGGCCGGCGCGACACGCGATCAAGACGGAGCTGAGAGGCGATAATTTGTTTCAAATTGAAGTGATCGCGGTTCTCTGAAGAAAAACTCACCACGAGGAGGTTCGTTCAATGGGCATTGAAATCGTCGATCTCGTCGATATGGCGCATAAAGAAAAACGGCGCAAGAATATCTTCAACACGCCGCGCTTCCACGCGTGGATGCATTACTACAAACCGGGGCAAAAAGACGCCATGCACTGTCATAATGCCGATCAGACCTTCGTCGTTTTGGATGGCGAATGTACCATGAGCTTCCCCGACGGCGGGAAGGTCACTTTGAAGCCGGGGCAAGCGGCTCTGATCACCGGCGGATCGTTTTACACGCTCGAGAATACCGGCGACGGTCCCATGATCATGATGGGCAACCGCTCCGGACCGGCGGAGAAAATTCAAATCATCGATTACGTGACGCGCAAAGATATTCGGCAGCAAGCGCAAGCGGCTGATTGAAAGTTCAAACCGTTCAACACGTTTCAGTCGTTCAATCCGATTGGGATTCACGATTGGAACGGTTGGAACCGCTCGAACCTGCGATTTTATAGTCCGTACAGTCGCTTTGGATTGTCGTAGCTGATTTTTCGTTTCGCGGCTTCAGGAATATCTTCGCGGCTCAGGAATTCATTGACGGCTTTACTCATATCGACAATTCCCTCATGGGGAAAGTCCGACGCCCAAAACAGACATTCGTCCCCGAGTAGCTCCAAGTCTCGGCTAGTGGTCATTTCCTCGCCGCACTGAAAATAAATCTGCCTGCGCTCGAGCAATTGAGATGGGCGTGGCAGCTCGCCCATACGCGCTTCCATTTTGCTCATCAGGTAGGGCACCCAACCGCAGCCCGCTTCCAAAAAAGCGATTTTCAGATCGGCATATTTGCCCAGCACGCCGGAAAACATGAAGTTCGTGAACTGCCGCATCTGCGGCCACACATGCGCGAGGGTCGCGGCTTCGCCGCGCCACATGAAGAGATCGTTATTGCGCAACGAGTTCTGTGAATGCACGGCGAGCATGCAACCCAGTCGATTGGCTTCTTCATAAACCGGATGAAACTCGGGATGTCCCAACGGCCGGGGCAACCCGTCAGCGGGCAGGACGGCGCCGACCATACCGTATTCGTTGACGGCGCGGCGCAATTCGCTCACCGCCGCCGGCACATCTTGTAAAGGGAGAATCGCGACTCCTCTGAGCCGCGACTCGTGCCGCAAAAACCGATCGTAAAGATAATCGTTGTAGGCGCGGCTCAGGTCGACGGCAAACTCGGTCATGCCGACTTGGCCGATGTGCATGAAACGGGTCGGATAGACCACCGCCGCTTCGATATTGCCTTGGTCGAGGGCTACCTGCCAATCGTGCAGCGTCGGAATGAGGAACGACGAACCCGTCCCGCCATGGCCGGCTTGCCGGTGCCATCCATGATGCGGCAGCAACGGAAAGTAGAGCACCGCTTCGCGCCGTTTTTTGTAGTGCTCCGGCAGATACTCGAAAACATCGCTTTCGATTTCACGGATGTGACCGTCCGCATCGATCATCTTCCA
>DATIEH010000430.1:0-18933 GCA_035455905.1 Binatia bacterium
TGCTCGACATGGCTAAACTCGAGGCGACCATTCATCAGAACGGTGTCGTCACGACGCGAAAATACCTCAAGACCAACGAAGACACAGTCCGGCGTTTTTTGAGAGCCTACATCGAAGGCGCCGCGCTTGCCAAAAAAGACAAGGCGTTCGCCACACGCGTGATGGCGAAGTATCTCGGCACCAACGATCGTGAACTGCTCGATGACGCGTACGAGCGAGTCACGCTTCATCTCGAGGTGCCGCCTTATCCGACGGTCGAGGGAGTGGCGGTTCTGCTAAAAACGTTAGAAAAAGCGCAACCGAAGGCACGGACGGCGAAGCCGGAAGATTTTGTTGACTCGCGGTTGGTCCGTGAGCTCGATGAAACCGCTTTCATGAATCGGTTGTGAATCAGGTCGCACGAGGAACGGCGATGAGTTCGATTGGCTATGTGGCGGCGGCTGGAGATGCTTCGCTGCTGCTCCGCATGACGCAGCGCGAAATTCGATCAAGGCGGTGTGCCGTTAACTCGAAGCATCGCGCGATTCGCGAAGTCACGTTAAATTCCGTGGAGTCTCAAGAACGGCATCTAATTTTTCCAGAACTTCATTGAGCAAATAGGGCTTGTGAATGCACTCCCTGACGCCAGCGCGGAGCAGTTCGGCTTTCAATTCAGGCTCTAGGTAGCCAGTGGCGATCACGATATTAACATCGGGATTTTGCTCTCTCAATTTCGGGATTACATCCATTCCGGTCATCTTGGGCAACCCGAGATCCAACAGCACAACATCGATCTCTGATTTGTGGTCCTGATAAACATCGAGCCCTTGCTCTCCATCCGTAGCGGCCAAAACCTGATAACCCTCCCGGGGCAAAATTTTGTTTAGAAGCCGGACCAGGGGTTCTTCGTCCTCCACGACGAGGATTGTTCCACGCCGATGCTCCAGCTTCGCAAAGGCTTGTTTCTTATTTTCCCTTGGCACGGGCATTTCTGCCGATTCCAGCACTGGCAGGTAAACTCTAAATGTCGTGCCTTGGCGGGGCTCGCTTTCGACCTCGATGAAGCCATTGTGTTCTTTGACAATGCCGTAGACGATCGCCAGGCCAAGACCGGTTCCCTCGCTGACTCCTTTGGTTGTGTAGAAAGGCTCGAACATACGGGCACGCACTTCTTCTGTGATACCGATCCCCGTATCGCTTATCTTAATACAGACGTAGGCTCCCGATGCCGCTTCCACCTGGTGGCGTTCGCGCATTTCCACGGCGTCGATTTTTTCGGTCTGAATCGTGAGCTTGCCGCCCGCAGGCATGGCATCGCGGGCATTGAGGCAAATATTGAGCAGCACCTGGCTCATTTGATTGCGATCCGCCAAGACGGGCATCAGCCTCGTATCGAGGTTCAGTGAGACCGCGATGTTTTTAGGAAAGGTTTTGATCAGATCGTTGAGGGTGAGAACGATGTCGCTGATATTTGTGGGCGCCAAATGCGTCTCGGACTTGCGCGCAATGGTCAAGAGTTGGCGCACAACGGAAGCGCCTCGGTCGATTTCCTTATCGATCACTCTCAAGCTTTCTTCAAGCTGCTCCGCCGTCAGAGGTTGTTGACCGATCAGCGTGGCGTAACCACGAATGATGTTCAGGATATTGTTGAAATCGTGAGCGATGCCTCCAGCCAGCGTACCAATGCTTTCCATTTTTTGCGCCTGGCGCAATTGCTCTTCGAGCCGCCTTTGCCCCGCCATGGTTCGGAGTAAAGCCGCATTGGCTTGCTCGAGATCGGCTGTTCGCTCGCGCACGCGCCGCTCCAGGTCCTGGTTGGCTTTTACCAATTCGTCTCGCGCCTGCCTGAGGAGGTCGCCGGCTCGCTTGCGGTCCGAAATGTCACGCAGAATCGCGATAAACATACGGCGATCGCCGATCCGAGTCTCGCTTACCGCCAGGTCGAGCGGGAAGGGTGAACCGTTTTTGCGCTTGGCTTCGACCTCGCCGGCCATGCCGATGAAATTCTTTTTGCGGCCGCTCAAGTCGTTAGCGACCAATGAATCTGCTCCGGACGCAGACGAAGTCGGAATTAGCTTGCGCAGGTTCTGACCGACGATCTCGGCTGCAGAATAGCCAAAAATGCGCTCGGTCGCTGGATTTACCGTGGTAATGGTTTCGTTTTCATCGATGGTAATGATGCCGTCCACCGCGGTTTCTATGACCGCCCGAAGATGTTCTTCGCGTTGTGCGAGAAGAGCCTCGGTCTCACTGCGTTCGACGAAATCTGCCGCTTGCCGTGCCAGTACGTCCAGAAGCGCCAGCTGGCGCTCAGTGGGTATATGAGATTGCCGATGGTGTGTCGAGATCACGCCGACGACACGGCCAGCGCGGCTAATGAGCGGCGTTGCTTGCAGCGCGTGCGCTCCGGCCGCGAGCAAAACCTCGCGTGCAGGCGTGCCGGCAAAAATCCGATCCGTGGCGACATTTTCCACGATTACGCGCTCAGCGCGCGCGATCGCTTCACCGCAAGCGGCGGTTCCTGGATTTTCGGCGAAGAACTGCAGGGTTGGCTGTTGGAAGCCGGATTGAGCAATCATGCGGACGGTGTTCGTCTCACGGTCTATCAGCTGCACGTTGCCCATATCGGCGCCGGCAATTTCAATTGCGGCATCGAGAATATTCGCCACCATCGCGTCGATTTCTTGAGGCTGTACCAGTCGCGTGCTTAGGGTCTGAAGCCGAGTCATGACCGAGAGATTGCGCGCGAGCTGTTGGTTGAGCGCAGCAATTTCATCTTCCGTGCGTTTGCGTTCGGTGATGTCGCTCATCGACGCAATCCAGCCGCAGACTTGTCCTTGATCGTCGACGACAGGCGTGTCGACGACGCGCAAAAAACGCGGCCCGATCCGCGCAAATGGAATTTCTGCTTCGTACTCCACTGTGCGGCCACTCAAAGTACTTTCGATGTACGGCCGTATGGTTTCCAATGCTTCGGAGCCGATGACTTGCCAAAGTGGCTTGCCGATGATTTCTTCCGGAGTGGTACCCAGCATGGCGGCGTAGGCTCGGTTGACAAACGCGTAGGTGAAGTCTCGAGTACATTGCGTCAACAGCAGCGGTGTCACGTCCGTAATAGCTCGCAGTTGCAGTCGCTGGGCGCGGAGGTCATCGTCGGCGCGTTTGCGGTGGATAAACTGGCCAAGCTGGGCTCCGATATTACCGACCATTTGCAAGAAATGGTCATCGATCTCGCGCACCTCACGACTGAAGCATTCCACCACGCCCAAAGTTTCCTGACCGAATTTGATTGGGAATGCGAAAGCGCCGTGCAGTCCTTCTTTCTCGGCCAGCGGTGCGCGCCGAATGTCCGGGTCCATGGTGACATCGCTGATCCAGATGGCCTTACCACTGCTCAAAACTCGGCCCGGTAAGCCGCTGCCGCGCTTAATCCGACCATGGATGGTTACCCTCTGAAATTCAGGTGCTTCCAGGCCGGGCATGTGCCAAACGTCGACGTACTGGAGCTCGCTGAGGGAACGGTCCATGATCCACACCGCGCCGAAATCCCAACCAGCCCGCCTGCAGAGCACTTCGATAATTAAGGGAGCGGCCTCTTTGATCGCCGGCGACTCAGCGAGAACACGGCTGATCGATTCTTGCACTTCAAGACGTTGCTCCGCTCGTTTGGCTTCGGAAAGAACAGACGCGAGCACCAATGCGGCAATTTCCAGGGTGCTCATGAAACTCTGCACATGCAGTAAGGATTCGTTAGGATCAGCTTCGGCGTACGGCCCAACGCCGTATCGCGTTCCAGCCAGTGCGATCACCGACATGATCAATGCGGAAGTGACGGCGCCGCGTTGGCCGAACCGGAAAGTCGCCCAGAGAAGCGGCAGCATGACCAGATATTCCGGGCTGGAGGAATCTGCTCTCATAAAAACAAAATGACCGACGGCGCTGAGCAAAATCAGCAACCCTGAGGCCTCGATCACTCGCTTCGGCTTGGCCTGAGGAAAAGGCTGGGTCAGCCAGATGGTGATGAATGGGGCGAAAATGAGTTCACCCACAGCATCGCCTAACCACCAAGTCAGCCAGATCGCGCCGAACTGCTCCGAGCGGGCGAAGCCGGTTAGGATTAAACTTGCAGTGCCCAAGGTGGCGCTCACAACTGGGCTCAGTACTGGCGCGAGCACGACAAAACGGAAAGTATTTCGCGCGCGCTCGAAGGCTTTGGCGCCGTTGGCGAAAGTATTGAGTGCCCATGCGGCAAAGAGTGCTTCCAGAGTATTTCCAGTCGCTATGCCGAGTGCGGTCAGGACTGTTCCTTGCGTAAAAATGTTCAAAAAGAATGCGCCGAGAAAGATTCCCGGCCACAAACGGACGCCCCAGAGTAAAAGCGCCGCTAGGGCGATCCCGCTCGGCGGCCAAACCGCGGTAACACTGGTATGGATGTGAGCCCAGGAGAGCCCGAGCTTGCCGGCGCAGAAGTAGACTGCTGCGAGAAGCAGGATTTTTGTCAATTCGCCGACGATCGAGCGGTTGCCGTCTCCGCCGATCCCGTTGGGCAAACTTTGGTTTCTCATTAGGCACACGAACGATAATCGCCGATGCTCGATTTTGTCAATCAGATTTAGAGGACATTTTTGTTGGCGCGGTGTTGCTTGGGTCGCGTTTTTTATACGTCATTTCGACCGCATGGAGAAATCTTTCCTAGTGGTCGGGCCACACTCGGAGCTTTAATCACGAGAAAGATTTCTCGCTACGTACGAAAATGACAAAGTGCAGGTTATGGTCGAAACTATAATGGGGTGATTTGAACTTTATTTGCACGCGGCAAGCTCGCGTTTGAACAATCGCAAATCGAGGAAACCGGCGACCCATTGCGCTGCCTTGACACGTCAAGAACATCTCAGATATTTCTGACCCCGATGACCTGTCGTGAGCTATTTTGCCATCGTTCTAGAGAGCCGTCATGGCGTTAAGCAGGGAAGAAAATGAAATTTTGACTCGGGTCGGACCGCGAACACCAGCAGGCGAAATGCTGCGGCGCTATTGGCATCCGATCGGGTTTGCCGCGGAGCTGCGCAATAAGCCTGTGCGCCGAAGGATCTTAGGTGAAGACGTGGTGCTGTTCCGCGACGAGTCGGGCCGATTCGGCGTAGTGGGGTTACGCTGCATGCATCGCGGCACCTCACTGGAATTCGGTCATATCGAGAATGGCGGGCTCCGCTGTTGCTATCATGGCTGGTTATACGATGTTCAAGGAAAAGTTCTCGAGACACCGGGTGAGCCGCCGGAAAGCACGTTCAAAGAAAAAGTGCGCCAGCCAGCATACCGGACCCAGGCCTTGGGCGGCGTGATCTTCGTTTACATGGGACCGGAGCCAGCGCCGCTGCTGCCAAACTATGACGTGCTGGTCAGAGAAGACGGCGTGCGCGCGCGTCGAGCGCGCACGGTCAACTGCAATTTCTTTCAAATGATCGAAAATTCCGTGGATCAAAACCATCTGAAATGGTTGCATCGGGCGGCAAAAACACCGCAGTGGGACGACGGTGAAATCGATCCTCGCCCCTTCGAGCATGGCATCGTGAATACATATACACGCCGAGTTGCCGGTAAAACCTGGGCGCACTGCAATTTCTTCGTGATGCCGACCATGAATAAAACCGGCAATGTCGAAGAGGGCCATCCAACTGAACACCGGGCGAGCAGCGCGGGTGAGGTGATGCGCTGGCGTGTACCGATCGACGATACCCATACGATGCATTTCACTGTGGAATTTGGCGCGATGGTCGAAGGAAAGCCGGCGGCCAAAATAATGAAGGATGACTCCGAGGCAGGGGTCGTCGAGAGCCAGGCTGGTGTTTACCAGTGGGACGAGTCCATCGGCTGGTTCGCAAGAGGTGATCAAGATCGCCTCGCACAAGAAAGCCAGGGGTCGATTTACGACCGAACCACCGAGCATTTGGCCTACACCGATCGCGGTGTCATTCTCCTGCGCCGCTTGTACAAGGAATCGATCGAGGCAGTAAAACAGGGACGCGATCCGCTCGGAGTCATTCGCGATCCGGTAAAGAACCAGCTGATTCGGTTAATGCCGCACGAGGATTTACTGGACTAAAGAGGGTTGAAGCGGACAACCCGTTCAATCGTTCAAGACGTGGGCAGGTCAAACTAACGTTTGAGCTCAAGCTGAGATGCGTGTAGGCGTGGTTTTGAGTATTCAGCGCTGAATCGGCTTGCGAGAGGAAAGACAATGTTGTCGCGCGAGGAAAATGAACGCTTAACCCGGGTGGGACCCGGCACGCCGGCCGGAGAAATGCTTCGCCGTTATTGGTGGCCGATTGCGTTCAGCCAAGATGCGAAGCCCAAGGGTGCACCCGTAAAGATTAAATTGTTGGGTGAAGAATTCGTACTGTTCCGCGACGGAACGGAACGGCTCGGAGTCACGGCGCTCCATTGTTCGCATCGCGGCACTTCCCTCGAGTACGGGCGGGTCGAGGAACACGGCATCCGCTGCTGCTATCACGGTTGGCTCTACGACATTCGCGGCAATTGTCTGGAGCAACCGGCGGAGCCCGCCGACAGTACGTTCAAAGATCGGGTCAAGCATCCCGCATATCACGCGCAAGACGCCGGCGGGCTGATCTTTGCCTATGTCGGCCCCGAACCGGCGGCGCTGCTACCGAGCTATGATTTGCTCGTGCGAGAAGATGGCTGTCGGATCCTCGGCGGGGACGTGGAAAATTGTAATTGGCTGCAGCGGGCCGAGAATTCCGCCGACGGTGCGCACTCCATCGCGCTTCACGCCCCAGGTTATCCGAACATGGCGTTGAAACGGCCGAAGATCACATGGGAGCCGACGCGCTTTGGCATCAAAGAGACGACCTGGATCGAAGATGTGCCAAAGCCGCGCGTTTCACACTATGTTTTTCCCTCCCACGTACGTCATTCCGCCGCGCGAGTCGGCGAACGACCGCGCCAAGTGATTCGATTCCGCGTTCCGACCGACGATTTTACGACGACGACTTTTTGGATCGATTTTTATCCGCACAAAGAGGGTCAGCCGACTCAACCCGTTCCCTTATTCGTCAAAGGATTCCGCAAAAATCAACCCGGAGTTTACGAACGCGTCTCGGACGGGTGGTGGAATCTTCCCAATCGGGAGCAAGATCGGGTCGCGCAGGAAACCCAGGGACTGATCGCAGATCGTACGAAGGAACATCTGGCAACATCGGATGAGGGCATTTTGATGCTGCGCAGAATGATCAGCGACTCCATCCACGCTGTGCAGCAAGGCAGAGATCCCATGGGTGTAATCCGGGATACAGCGGCGAATGGGCCGATCACGTTCGATTCGAGCCGAGACGCGGTTGAAGCCCTGGTTTGAACCAGGAAGCGGTCCAAATATGAAAGCACGCGGCATCGAGCCGAGGAGAGAACGCCATTTTCGAGCACTGTCACCTCATTCCTCTCCCGTCGAGGGAGAGGAGGTCGGAAGCGACCTCATCGGCGGCAGCGGAATGATGCGGCGCTTCGCGGCGCCGGTGTTAATGGCCCTCATATACGCCGTGCCGGCGCAGTCGCAGTCACTCGAGCAAATTGTCACGGAGGCGAAAAAGGAAGGAGAGGTGACGCTGGTTGCGAGCGCGTCGACTTTCGGCGGCAAGAAGGGCTTTGCCGAGCTGGAAAACCTGTTTGCGAAACGATACGGCTTCAAAGCCAAAGTGTCTCTGACGGGCGGGCCGAGCTTTCCTCAAGTGGCCGCCCGCATCATCGCCGAACAAAAAGCGGGTGCCAAATCGTCGACGGATCTATACCTCGGCTCCGATGGAACCTACGTCACCATGGATCAAGAGAAGGCACTCGAGAAAGTAAACTGGTCGGGAGTTTTTCCCTGGATCATGAAACCGATGGAAATCTTTCCGCAGCAATCAGTGCTGATCTATGCGTCGTTTCACGGCATTATTTACAATTCCAATTCCATCCCCAAAAATAAGGCGCCGAAGAGTTACGAAGATCTTGTCGATCCGGCACTTTCCCCGGTTTGGGCCGGTAAAATGGCGATTCCTTCGTATATCCACTGGCTGATCCGGGTTTCGCCAATCTGGGGTAAAGAAAAGGTTTTGAGCTATGCGCGAAAGCTCGCCACTTTGGTGGGCGGGCGATTGCGCCAGGGCGAAGAAGAGCGGATCGTGAGCGGAGAGTTTCCGATCATGGCGAGCACCGGCGGCGCGCTGGAAGCGATGTGGAAGTGGCAAGCGAAAGGGGCGCCGCTCGTTGGCTTGCCTGGATCTAGCCCGGCAACGAGCTCGTACTATCAATTGGCGGTGCCTAAAAATTCGGCCCATCCGAACATGGCAAAACTGTTCGTCGCTTTGATGGTGACGCGAGAAGGCCAATCGGTGCTGGAAAAAAATGATATGCGGAGCTCCTATCTCGTCGAGGGCACATTGATGGCCAAATATGTCAAGGGCAATAACCTGAAGCTGCAAGATCCCCGGGAACTGAACGAAGTCTTTCAGAAACAAGACACCAGTCTGGAAGAGGAGCTAACCAGAATTTTACTGAAGTAAATTGCTAGACAATACATTTTTGGTCTTGTCTCCCCACGCCCTTCATGATGTTCGCATGATCGCGCCTTTGATTTGCATGACGAATTCGCGCGCCGGCCGTTAGCCCATGTCGACCCAAGCTCTGCCAGCATACGCGCCGCGATCGCGGGTGAATTGGTCGAGGCTTTCGCTGATTGGGATTGCTGGGTTCGCCGCGCTTTCCATCCTTGTGCTCCTCGCAATGATCATCTGGATGAGCCTGCGCACGGGAGTGCCCGGTCAGGTGTCCGCTTACACCTTGCAAAATTACGCCGCGCTCCTGAGCGACTCGTATACCTATCGGATCATGACGACGACGCTCATATTTGCGGCGATCACGATCGCTGTGTCAGTGCCCTTGGGGTTTATCTTTGCCTGGTTTATCGAGCGCACCGATATTCCGTACAAGACCGTGGCCATGAGCCTGCTCAGTATTGGGATCCTATTCCCGACATTTCTCAAAGCCATGGGCTGGGTTTTTCTGCTGCACCCACGCATCGGCGTTATCAATATTTTTTTGATGCAGCTTTTCGG
Source organism: Binatia bacterium (assembly GCA_035455905.1). Taxonomy (GTDB): domain Bacteria; phylum Desulfobacterota; class Binatia; order UBA9968; family UBA9968; genus DP-20. The sequence continues at coordinate 9,090 of DATIEH010000430.1, forward strand.
TTTCAGCCGAGCGCCGCTGAATATCGCGACCGTGGCGGGTATCGGATTTGTTCAGGGCATGACATTGACGCCGCTGGCATACGTGATGATTTCGGCGGCGTTGCGCAGCATGAATCCGGCCTTGGTCGAGGCCGCCGGTGTTCACGGCGTGAGCCAATGGCGCACGCTCCTGCGCATTGAGTTGCCGCTCATCTGGCCGGCGCTGTTCTCGGCGATCATATGGATGCTTACCGTCGCGATCGCGGCTTTCGACGTGCCCGGCGTCATCGGTATGGCCAATAATATTTTCACCTTCAGTACGGCGATCTATTTCATGATCAATCCTAACGAAGGCTTGCCGCGTTACGGGCTCAGTGGCGCTTACGGCACCATCATGGTCGGGCTGTCGTTAATTCTCATGATTCCATATTTCCGCGCTCTCAAACAAAGCCACCGCTATCAAATTATATCCGGAAAGTCCTATCAGTCACGCCCGGTGCTGCTCGGGCGTTGGTGGCCCGTAGCATGGGCTTTAATGGGGGGATATTTTCTGCTCGCATTCGTGTTGCCGCTGCTCGCGATTTTCTGGGTTTCGTTGCTGCCCTACGTGCAAGTGCCTTCATGGCAAGCGCTCGCAAGCGCATCCTTGGATCGTTACAGCCAAATTGCATTCGATCGGGCGCTGCTAGAAGCCGCTGGGAATACGGCGCTTTTGATGGTGACCGTACCGACAGTGATCGTCATGGTGTGCTCGGCAATTTCCTGGATCGTTACCCGGTCGCGCATGCGTTGGCGGGTGGTTCTCGATGCGGTGGCCTTTTTGCCGCATCCCGTGCCGCATCTCCTGTTCGCGCTGGCGATCGCTTATCTGGCATTGCTGATTTCCAATGTGGTGCCGCTGTACGGGACGATTTTTGTGCTGATGGCTGTTTATGTCGTGTGCTGGATCAGCTTCGGCACGCGGGTGCTCAACAACAGCATGATCCAGGTGCATCGCGAGCTGGAAGAAGCCGCGCAGGTGGGCGGCGCATCGACCTATCGCGTTCTGACGAAAATTATCGCCCCCTTGATCAAGCCGGGTCTTGTCTATGTCTGGATCTGGACTTCGCTGTCGGCCTATCGCGAGTTGACGATGGCGGTATTTTTGGCGTCACCGAAAAGTCAGGTGTTGTCCACATACATCTGGGGTCAGTGGCACGGTGGCGGACTCGGTGACGCCGCTGCTATCGCGATTGTGATGATCGCGATGATGTCGCCCCTCGTCACCTGTTTCTGGATATACGCGCGTAAACAGCAACACGTCGCCTCATCGACGTAAAATTGGCATATAGAACACGGCCAATTCTGCCCCGCGCGGCGACCCTGAATTCGCTTGATCCCTCCATTTGATCTTTCTCACGTCCTCCGCTAAGCGAAGATGATGTCTTTGCTCGCGCGATTTCGGCAGGGAATGCAAGCCGCTATTCCGATTTGGGTCGCCTTTGTCCCGTCTTCCATCGCCTGGGGAATTGCCGCTCAACGTCATGGCCTGTCCTTCAACGAAGCAATGTTCATGTCCGCCTGGGTTTATTCAGGGCCGGCGCAATTCGCCGTGTTGGGTCCTTTGGCGGAGAACAAGTCGGCGATGCAAGTTCTGGTGGCCGGCTTTCTGATGAATTTGCGGTTTCTGCCGATGAGCACCGCGCTGACGCCGTTTTTCCGCGGCGTAAAAAGAATCCCGCTCCTGATCTCGTCTCACGTTGTCAGCGCGAGCAGTTTTATCGTGCCGTACGTGCAATTTCAGAAAGAACGCGCCAGCGCGGAAAGTGCTGCGATCGCACCGCCCCCTGAGAATGGTTACAGGAATTTGCTGTTCTTTCTCGGTGTCGGGATTACGAGCTTCATCGTGTGGGTTGCCGGGACCGGGACGGGGTTTGGGATTGCTTTGGGATTTTCCCATCGCTTCGATGAAGCGCTTCAATTTATCTTGCCGGGATATTTTGCTGGTCTGCTGGTCGTCGAGATGAAGAGCTTGCCGATGCTGCTTGTCTGCCTCGGCAGTTTGATTGCCGCAGCGCCAGGCGCAGCCGTCAGCTCTGGCTGGGGGTGGCTGGTGACGGCCATTGCCATCGCGACTTTGGTTTGGGGAGTCGAGCAGTGGAAATTACACGCTTCCAAATCATTTTAATCATGGGCTTCATGGCACTGGCGATGCGCGCCCTGCCGCAATTATTTTTGGCCGGACGGCAATTTCCTGAAGCTTGGGACCGCTGGCTGCGCTATGTGTCCTATGGACTCATTTCCAGCATCATTTCGGTCACACTATTTGTGTCCGGATCGCAGTTGCAAACATCCGCGGCAACGCGCCGCGCGCTCGCTTTGCTGGTCGCAGTGATCATTGCGCGCGCGACCGGCAGCGCGGTAACGGGTATGCTGATCGGCGCCTTACTGACTCTGGCCGTCGGTTGGTTCTCGCATTGATTGACAGATTTCACCCCTCGGTGTTAGCTACCGTCGCGGCCCGAGTCACTATTTCGAATCCGGGAGTGAAATCATGAATTTAATCGACTGCCATGCTCACTGTTTGCCGCCGACGATTTTGGACGCGCTGCGCGAATTTGCCGCCGGGAGCTATCTTGGCCGAACTCTCTATGCGGACGAAGGATTCGCTTCCCTCGAAAAGCATCTCACGTTGATGGATCGCTTCGGCGTCGAAAAAGAAGTGATCAACTACGGCAATCTACTCGTCCCGGCGGCACGAGCGCGCAAACTGCCGATGCAGCAAGTGGTAAAAATGGTCAACGACTATATCGTCGAGGCTTCGCGAGTCGCGCCCGGACGTTTCATTCCCGCGGCGGCCGTTGATCCGTATGGCGGAGAGGCGGCGCTTCAAGAGCTCGATCGTGCTGTCGAGAAGCTTGGGCTGTTCGGCATTTCTCTTTCGACCAATCTTGACGGCCGCGCGCTGGACGATCCGGTCTATGAGCCGATCTTCGAACGGGCTAAAGCTTGGAACATGCCGCTGTGGGTACATCCTGGCCAGGTTCCACAAACGTGGCAGCAGGCGCTCGGCTTGAATAACCGTTATCTCAACAGCGGTGTGGGGTTTTTACTCGATGACATGCTCTGCTTGATCAAAATGATTACTGCCAACGTCTTCGATCGCTGGTGGGGTGTCAAATTTGTCTTCTGCCAACTCGGTGGTTTTTTGCCGTTTACGATGGGTCGCTTCGATCAACAGTTCTTTTTTGAACGGCGCGCCTTTGAACAAGAAAATCGCCCGCTCCCCGAATATCTACAACGGCGCGTCGTCGAGTATTGCCAGGCATTCTACGTGGACACCCATACGGCGGACGCATCGGCGATCCGCTGCGCGCTCGATTGCATGAGCGCCGAGCATATCGTGCTCGGCGGCGATTATCCCATCTCTCCGCCGGAGATCGGCCTGGGGTATACGATTCCGCAACTCGACAAGGTGGGGTTGTCGGCGAGCGATCGGGCGAAGATCGAGCGCGGCAATGCGGCGAAGCTTTTGAATCTGGCGTGAGATCACGATCGGCTATGGTTCTTTAGACTCGCTTAAGCGGCGGAATCATCGGCGTGTCGTTCTGAGCAGCCGAAGGCGACGAAGAATCTAATTTTCACAAGTAGCGCAGAAATTGAGATGCTTCGCTGGCGCTCAGCATGACGGAAACGAAACCAGCGGCACAATGAGGGAAAAGCAAAATAGTTATGCACAAGGTGAATTATGAGTAGCGAAAGGCCCGCCGCGCTCGTAACCGGGGCGGCTACGGGAATCGGCCGCAGCACCGCGATCGCGCTTGCTAAACACGGCTATGATGTCGTCGTAAACTTTAGTCGCAGCGAAGATGCGGCAAAAATTACCGCACGGGAGGCCGAGGCGGCCGGCGCGCGGGCAATTCTCTATCGAGCTGACGTCAGCGATGATGCCGGAGTGCGCGCCATGCTTGCCGCAACGGAAAAAGAATTCGGCCGGCTTGACGTGTTGATCAATAATGCCGGCACGACGGTGGATGTGGAGCCCAAAAACTTCGATGCGATGACTGTTGAAAGTTGGAATCGAGTCTTCGCCGTCAATGTGCTTGGCTTATTTCTCGTCACCCGCGCGGCGACGCCGCTCCTCAAAAAATCCCCCAACGGGTGTATCGTAAACACTTGCAGCATTGCGGGGCTGCGTCCCAGCGCGCAGCCGTTACCGTATGCCGCAAGCAAGGCCGCGGTGGCGAATCTGACAAAGACGCTCGCCAACGCCCTCGGCCCGCAGATTCGCGTCAATGCAGTAGCGCCCGGCTGGATCGAAGGTGAATGGATGAAGCGCACATTGGCAGAGAATTACGAAGGGCTGATGGCGCGCCGCGCGAAGTATACGCCGCTCAAGCGCTGCTGCACGGAGGATGATGTCGCGGACAGTATGCTGAGTATGATTTTGTACAATCGGTTCGTGACCGGTGAAATTATCATCGTCGACGGCGGTTTTTCGAGCACGACGTAATCAGTGCTGAGTAATGAGTGCTGAGGACTGAGTGTTTAGGATTGTGACAAGGACCGACAAAGAGTTTCTCGTCAGAAAGCTGCTGTCTTTTACTCACTCCAAAGCCCTCAGCCCCAAGGTGGCTGAATGCTAGATGGTGTTGTGCGATTTCCTGCCGACTTCGCGGCGCGCTATCGCGCGAAGGGCTATTGGGAAGATCGCTCTGTGCGCGACGTCTTCGACGAAGCCTTCGAGAGATATGGCGATCGGATTGCGCTCATCGATGGCGCGCGCTCGGTTAGCTACGCGCAGCTCAACCAGCATGCGACCCGTCTAGCCTTGAACTTACTCAATCACGGCCTCGAGCCGCTGGATCGCGTTGTCGTCCAACTGCCTAATAGCGTCGAATTCGTTTATCTCTATTTCGCGCTGCAAAAGCTCGGCTGTATTCCCATCATGGCACTGCCGACGCATCGTTATCGGGAGATGAGCCAGTTTGCCGAGCTGTCGGCCGCCGTCGCATGTGTGACGCCGGATCGCTCCAAGGACTTCGATTACAGTGAGATGGTTGGCAGAATTCGCGCGGCCAACAAGCGCGTACGGTTCGGGATTATTTTCGGCGACGCGCAAGGGGATTTTCTTTCCCTCGGTGAATTGATCGAGCGGCCGTGCGTTCGCTCGAAAACGGACATCGAACAAATCAAAATCGATCCGGAAGATCCAGCAGTTTTCCAGCTTTCCGGCGGTACGACCGGCATTCCCAAGCTGATCCCGCGGACGCACAACGACTACATTTACAATTCAAGACTTGCGTCAGCCGTCACTCGCGTCGGCCCCGAGGAAGTCTTTCTCGACGTGCTGCCACTGGCGCATAATTTGCCGCTCGCTTGCCCGGGTTTGCAAGGTTATTTGCTGCATGGCGGCAGGTTCGTCGTGTCCAATTCGACCAGGAGCGAAGATATTTTTGCGTTGATCGAACGGCACCGAGTTACGCATATCGCAGTTGTACCGGCGTTACTGATCCGGCTGATCAACGACCCGTCGATTGCGAAATTCGATTTATCGTCGCTTCGGGTGATTCAAAGCGGCGGACAGCGGCTTCAGCCCGAGGTGCGCCGGCGCGCCAGGGAGTTGATTCCGAGCGTTACCGTGCAAGAAAATTTCGGCATGGCCGAAGGCATGCTGATGTTCGTGCGCTTCGATGACCCCGAGGAGGTCCGACTGGAAACCGTTGGCAGACCCCTCAGCCCCGACGATGAAGTGCGATTGGTCGACGACCACGACGGGGAAGTTGCGCCGGGAGAAATCGGCGAACTGCTCGCCCGGGGACCTTATACTCTACGTGGTTATTTCGGTGTACCGGAATATAACGCCAGGGCATTTACCTCCGACGGTTTCTACCGGTCAGGAGATTTGATGCGGCTCCATCCCTCGGGAAATTATATGGTCGAGGGACGAAAGAAAGATCTGATCAATCGCGGCGGCGAAAAGATCAGCGCCGAAGAAATCGAAAACTTGATTCTGGGGCACCCGGCGGTGCAGAACGTCGCTTGCGTTCCAATGCCCGATCCAGCCCTCGGCGAGCGCATGTGCGCTTATGTTATTGTACATCGCGGGAAATCTCTAAACTTGCCGGAGCTCGTGCAATTTTTGCTGGAACAAGAAATCGCCAAGCACAAGCTGCCCGAGCGCTTGGAGATCGTCGATGAGTTTCCATTGTCGGCCTTCGGTAAGGTATCCAAGAAAGATCTGACGGAACGAATCACGCAGCGGCTAAAGAGGGAAAAGAAAATTTGATTCGACTGCCACGGCACGTCTTAATTGTCATCTGAGGTGATACCGTAGGATCTCGTCTCAGGAGTCATGGAAACCCGGGATGCTGCGCTCGGCATGACATTCATAAAAGGCATCTTCATCACGCGAGGAGAAATAACATGCGCGCTAAACATTCCAGATTGCTTCGAAGATCCGCAGAAGTTTTGCTGTTCGGAATCGTCGCGGGTTTCCCCGATTATGTCGGTGCCGCTGACCGCCTGACCGGCCTTCACTCGGCGCAGGTCATGTCGCAGTCCATGCCGTGGATCGCGCAGGAAGCCGGCCTGTTCAAGAAGTACGATCTAGATTTCCGTTTGGTTTTCATTCCGTCCTCGCCGGTCGCAACTGCGGCGACCTTGAACGGCGATGCGGAGATCGGCGTCACCGGCGCGGTGGGCAACGTACGCGCGTTTGTTCAGGGTTTCACCGATCTGGTTTTTATCGCAGGGATGAAAAATATTCTCACCCATAGCGTGCTCGGCAAGCCGGAGATCAAGCGGCCTGAAGATCTCAAAGGAAAAAAGGTCGGTGTCGGCCGCTTCGGCGGCAACACGCATTATTTTGTCATCCAAGCGTTGAAGCGGCTCGGTATGGACGCCACGAAGGATATTCAAACCATTCAAACCGGCGGCGGGCCGGAAACATTGGCGGCGCTGGTGAGCGGCAGTGTGGACGCAGCGGGTCTGGTCGCGCCGGGAGACTCCGCCGCGGTGGCGCGCGGATTTCGATACGTGATCAACGGTCCAGAGATGCGAATTCCGTACGGCGCCACGCAAGTGGTGACGCTACGCTCTGTCATCAACAAACGGGGCGCGGTGATCGGCCGATTCATGCGCGCCATGGCGGAAGCTTCCAAAATCATCCATACCGACAGAGCATTCGTTTATAAAGTTCTTGGCAAGTATCTGCGTATCACCGACACCAAGGTGCTCGACGCCGCGTACCAATCCGAAATTCCCGCGCTCGAGCGCCGTCTGGAAATCAGTGAAGCGGCGCTGCAGGCTTCGCTCGATGAAATTGCACCACTCGATCCGCGCGCGAAGTCGATCAAACCCCAGGAAATGATTGACCGGCGTTATCTGGTCGAGCTTGAAAAGAGCGGCGCGTTTTGAAAAACGCAACAGGCCCCAGGGCAATAGTGAAGAGTTAAAAAGGATCGAGTTGTGCGCGCTGGCGCGATTGACATCCATCATCACTTCGTTCCGGAGCAGGTGATCGAAGAAGCCAGGCAACACGGCAAGGCGCTTGGAGTTGAAGTCTCGGAAGAAAAAGACGGCTCGATTCAGTTTGTATTCGGCGGCAGGCGGTATGGGTTGCAGCAGGGACTCACAGATGTCGAGCCGCGGCTCGCGCTGATGGACAAGAGCAGAATTGCGATGGCCGCGCTCGATCCAAGCACAAACATGCTCGGGTACGACCTGAGGGGGGAAAAGGCCGAAAGCTGGTCCCAGCTATACAACCAGTGTGTGAGTGAATTTCTCGAAAAACATCCGGATCGCTTCACCGCTATGGCCGCGGTGCCGATCCAGGAGCCAGCGCGAGCCGCGCGAGTCCTGGAACGCGCAGTTACACAACTCGGGTTTCGCGGTGCGTACATCGCCACTAACATCAATCACCGTTACTACGAGAGCGACGAGTTCGATCCTTTTTGGGCCATGGCGCAAGATCTCGACGTTCTCGTCCTCATGCATCCCGAGAACCCGGCTGGAACCGAACTGATGGGTTCCTTTGGACTGCGCCTGGTCTGCGGTAATCCAGCGGATACCACGTTATCCCTCGGGATCTTGATCTACAGCGGTGTCTTCGATCGGTTCCCGAAGCTGAAATTATGCACCTGCCACGGTGGCGGTTTTTTCCCGTACCACGTGAGCCGCTTCGACCGTGAATTCTTAACCGGCAAACAAGCAACCCGACGCGCCGACCGCCCGAACACGCCGCGATGCAAGTCGATGCCGAGCGCATATCTGAAAAATCTCTATTTCGATACGCTCGTCTACGATGTCGAAACTCTGGAGTTTTTGCGCCGTAGAGTCGGTGTCGAACACCTCATGCTCGGCACTGATTTTCCGTACGTTTTAGGCGATTGGCAAGGCGTGGATAAAATCGAATCGTTGACTTGTTCGGAAAGCGATAAGGCGGCGATCCTCGAGGGAAACGCGAGAAAGCTTTTGAAGCTGTTTTAATACGAACAGTGCGCTCTTCGTCGCCGCCATCGGACAGGGGAGGTGCTTTATGCTCAAACGAGTTCTCGCTTTGATCTTTCTCGTTCTTGCTCAGTACCCGGCGGTTGAGGCAGCCGCCGAAAAACTCAGGATGGGATTTCCGGATCTTGCCGCGCAATTCCTGCCGCTGCCCTTGGCGGAAAAAAGAGATTTTCTCAAAGAACAAGGCTTGCAGGGAGAATTCATTCGCATCAGACCGGCAATTTCTCCGGCGGCGCTGGTCAGCGGCGAAATCGATTATGACACCGTGCTGGGCAACGGCATCGGAGCGGCAATTCGCGGTCTTCCTGTAAGGGTGGTCGCCTGCTTCTTGCCCGCAACACCCATCGCGCTCATCTCGCGACCCGAGTTTAAATCAGTCCAAGACCTGAAAGGCAAGAACATCGGACTGAATACCTTCGGGGGCACTCTTGAATCGATTTCCCGATTGATCGCGAAGCACTTTGGGCTCGATCCGGATAAAGACCTTAAGTTTCTCGCCACCGGCACGGTCGAGTCTCGCTTCGCCGCCATGCAACAAGGGCTGACCGCCGCAACTCTAGGTTCGCCGCCGATCGATTTTCTCGGCCAAAAATTGGGTTTTGTGGTCCTCGCTCGCGCGAACGAACTCTTCAATTTCCCAGCGAGCGGTTTGGTGGCGAACGTTCGGGCGATCAAAGAAAAACCGGATCAGATCAAGCGCGTCATCAAGGCGGGCATCAAGGCGAGCCGCTATATTCGGCAGAACCGCGAGGGCACCTTGCCGGTTATGACGGAATTTCTGAAGGTCGACAAGGAGATCGCCTCGGTGACCTACGATTCGGTCTGGAAGGCATTTACCGAAGACGGAACCTTGCCGGAAAATGGGCTGCGGGTGGCGATCGATGAGGCGAGAAGGGTCGGCAAAGTCGAACGGGATGTTTCGTTCGGCGAAGTCGCCGATCTCTCAATCCTTCGAGAAGCGCAAAAAGAACTTGGGATTACGACGGGCAAATAGCGAAGCGGACGATTATCAGGCGAGGTAATCCTAAACCTCGAACTTGACCTTACCTCTTCCCGTCTCTGGTCCTAATTTCAAGTTTTGAAACTAGGATAACCGGCTTTGGCCGCTTTGGCTTTGTAATCGGCAACGAGCTCTTCCCGCGGCCTTTCGTGCACCCAGACTGCTTCCGTGAAGCTCCACAGCGTAAATGGATGTGCGCCGAGCGCATAGAGTTTGCCGTAATCTTTGGTGGCCAGGGCTTCGCGCTCTTCGGTCTCAAGTCTCAGGGATTGCGTGTTCTCCCAGCGCTCGACGAATTTGCGCGGTCGAGCCTTGTAGTCCTTCTCTGCTGCTTCATTCATGTTAACCAGGTGAATGAGTTTGTTCATCAGGTAT
>DATIEH010000431.1:0-5660 GCA_035455905.1 Binatia bacterium
CCATCGGTTTACCGCGAGCTACGGCGTCGACATCATCATTTTGACGGTGCTGATTAAAGTCCTGATGGCGCCTCTGACGCATAAAAGTTACGTTTCGATGAAACAGATGCAAAAGCTTCAGCCGCAGATGGAGCGGTTGAAGGAGCGTTACAACGAAGACAAGGAAAAACTGAATAAGGAAATAATGGAGCTCTACCGCCGCAACGGGGTGAATCCGCTTGGCGGATGCCTGCCCATGGTGCTACAGCTTCCAGTATTTTACGGTCTGTACAACTGTCTGGGGACCCCGATTGAACTTCGTCACGCACCCTTTCTGTGGATCAAAGATCTTTCGCGGCCCGACTGGCAGTCGCTGGCTTTCTCAGTCCCGAGTTGGTGGCCATCATTCTTGCCCGGCGGGATTCCGGTATTGACCATTCTGATGGGCGCGAGCATGTTCATGCAGCAGTGGATGACACCAACGGCCGGAGATCCTAATCAAAGAAAAATGATGATGTTGATGCCTTTGATGTTCACCTTCATGTTCGTGTCGTTCCCGGCGGGGTTGACGGTTTACTGGCTGGTCAACAATCTGCTTACCATCGGCCAGCAGTATTGGATCAATCGGAGTGTCAAGTAACGTCGGCTTGTTGAGAGGCAGTCTTTATGGATTTCGTGGAAACCGAAGGCGAGAACATAGACGACGCCATCGAAAACGCGCTCAAACTACTGGGCGTCGGACGCGATAAAATCACTGTTGATATCATCGCCGAAGGCCGCAAGGGAATCCTGGGTTTCGGTTCGCAAAAAGCGCGAATCCGGGCTCAATTGAGAAAGCCGCCGCTCGGGCAAACGTCAGAGCCGGAAGCGGTCGCCGCAGAGCCGGCGGTTTTCAGCGTGGAAGCGGCTGCGCTGGCTCAGAAGGCGGAAACGGCGTTGCGGGAAATTTTACGCCTTATGGGCGTGAAGGCGACGCTTGAGATAAAAACCTCCGGCGATGAAACGACACTTCAAATCCATGCTGATAACAGCGGATTACTCATTGGCCGGAAAGGACAGACCCTGGAAGCATTACAATATATTGTGACCCGCATGGCCGGTGAACATTACGCTGCCGAAGGACCGCACATCGTCGTCGACATCGAGAAATACCGCGAGCGACGCCGCAAAATGCTCGAGGATATGGCTCTGCGATTGGGTGAGAAGGCTAAACGGCAGCGTAAAACGGTAACCGTCGAGGCCCTGAGCGCGGCCGACCGTCGCATTATCCACGCTGCGCTGCAAGACGATCCCTGGGTCTCGACTAAAAGTCTTGGCCAGGGTTCGTATCGCCGGCTGCTGATCATCCCCGAGGGAGACCGCAAGAAAAGAGATACGGCGGCTTCGCCGCAGCAGCAAAAGCAGCCCGAACAAGCGCAAACCAAAAGCGGGGAAGAACCGATCTCCGCAGAAGACGAAGACTCTCAGTAACTGTTCGCCGCCGGTCCGTTTGTTGACCCCCCGGCGTCGGTTCTCTATAGTAGAACCGTGATTCAACGGCGAAAAACCAGACAAATTCAGCTCGGCAAGGTGAAGATCGGCGGTGATGCTCCCATCAGCGTCCAGTCGATGACCAAGACAGACACTCGGGATGTGCGCGCGACGGTCCAACAAATTTGGGATCTCGAGGCGGCGGGTTGTGAGATTATCCGCTGCGCCGTGCCGGTGCGTGAAGCGGCAGAACAGCTCGGTGAGATCAAGAGAAGAATTCGCATTCCACTGGTCGCCGACATTCATTTCAATTATAAACTCGCGCTGATTGCCATTGAGCAAGGCGTTGACGGCTTGCGGCTCAATCCCGGTAATATCGGCGCCCGCAAGTATGTCGAAGAGGTTGTCAAAGCTGCCTCTGCGCGCAGAATACCCATTCGTATCGGCGTCAATGCCGGCTCACTGGAAAAGGATCTGCTGCAACGCTACAACGGCCCCAGCGCCGAAGGAATGGTCGAAAGTGGGCTCCGTCACATTCGAATTCTCGAAGATCTCGGCTACAACGAAATCAAGATCTCGCTTAAAGCTTCCGACCCGCTGATGATGATAGAAGCCTACCGATTGCTTGCCGATCAAGTGGATTATCCGTTTCATCTTGGCGTAACGGAGGCAGGAACTCCGGGTATCGGCACGATTAAATCCGCGATCGGTTTGGGAACGCTGCTGGCTGAAGGTATTGGTGACACGATCCGGGTTTCGCTGGCCGCTGATCCTGTGGAAGAAGTGCGAGTCGGGCGGGAAATTCTAAAAGCGCTCAAGCTTAAGGATGAAGGACTCACGTTTGTTGCCTGCCCATCGTGCGGCCGGGCGGATGTCAATCTGGTGGCATTGGCAAAGGCGGTGGAAGAAAAAATGCTCCCCTACAGTAATCTAGATATCCATGTGGCGGTGATGGGCTGTGAAGTGAATGGGCCGGGCGAGGCGCGGGCGGCCGATTTGGGCGTAGCCGGAGGTAAGGGGATAGGTTTGATCTTCAAGAAGGGCGAAGTCATTCGCAAGGTTCCTGAAGCGCAAATCGTCGACGCTCTGATGGAAGAAGTCGAAAAATTCGCCGCCGAAAAAAAAGCGGAACAGACCGCGGCCGCCACCACGGTCTGATCTTTTCTCCTCAAAAAAATCATTAGTCACGCCCCCGGTGTCGCAAATTGAAACGAGACACCGAGCGCGAAGGCCAAGAAGTGCACGTTAAAAGTTTCCTCTGTAGCAAATCTTAGTGACCTTCGCGCGCTTGATGGCGGGTCGCGAGTTAGTGGATAAAAGTATGCGTTGGAGCAAAACGCTCATACCTACGCTTAAGGAAGATCCGGCGGACGCCGAGGTGATCAGCCATAAGCTCCTGGTGCGCGCGGGCTTTATCCGCCAGATCAGCCGCGGAGTCTATGATTATTTCCCACTTGCGCTGCGAGTCATTCGTAAAATTGAGCAGATCGTCCGTGAAGAGATGAACCGAGCGGGCGCGCAGGAGCTCTTAATGCCGATCTCGTCACCTGCCGAGCTTTGGCAGGAGAGCGGTCGGTGGGAAAAATACGGCAAGGAACTCATTCGTTTCAAAGACCGCAATAACCGCGATTTCTGCCTCGGTCCGACGCATGAAGAAATCGTTACCGATCTGGTGCGCCGCTCGGTGCGGTCCTATAGGGAATTGCCGTTCAATCTTTACCAGATCCAAACCAAGTTTCGTGATGAACCGCGGCCGCGTTTCGGCTTGATGCGTGGCCGTGAGTTCATCATGAAAGACGCTTACAGTTTTCATCCGGACGTCGCAGACTGCCGTCGGGAATACGAAAACATGTTTCAGACGTACAAGCGGATTTTTAGCCGTTGTGGTTTGCGCTATCGGCCCGTCGAAGCTGATACGGGCGCAATCGGCGGCAGCCTCTCGCACGAGTTTCAGGTGCTCGCCGAGTCGGGCGAAGATGCAATCGTCAGTTGCAATACCTGCGAATATGCCGCCAATGTCGAGAAGGCCGAAGTCAGAACAAGCCGGCCGTCGGGACGCGACATTGGCGAGGACGAGCCGAAATTGGAAAAACTATCGACACCGGGAAAGAAGTCTGTTGCGGAGGTGTCGCAATTCCTGAAAATTCCGCCTGACAGGTTTATCAAAACCCTGGTATACAAAACCGACGGTGGGGCACTGGTCGCCGTTCTGCTGCGCGGCGATTACGAGGTCAATGAGCTCAAGCTGAAAACGGTGTTAGGGGCGCAGGAAATCAGTTTAGCCGATGAAGCTGCGGTGGCGTCGGCCACGGGGTTGGTGCCGGGATTTCTCGGCCCGATCGGCCTCAAGCTCCACATGATAGCGGATTCATCGGTCCATGGCATGCGCGCGGCAGTCGTCGGCGCGAATGAGGCCAATGCCCACTTCATTCATGTCGATCAGGAAAGAGATTTCACGCCATCGGCTTTCGTAGATCTCAGACTAGCCGGGGCCGGCGACCCATGTCCGCGCTGCGAGGCGGGAATCCTCGAAACGCATCGCGGCATCGAAGTCGGTCAAGTTTTTTATCTCGGCACCAAATACAGCGTCGCCATGGGCGCGACTTATCTCGATGCCGAAGGTCGCGAACGGCCCATCGAGATGGGTTGCTACGGGATCGGAATCAGCCGGCTGGTTGCCGCTGCCATCGAGCAGAACCATGACGCGAACGGGATCATCTGGCCGTTTTCGATCGCGCCGTTTCACGTTCTGCTCTTGCCAATTAATTATAAAGAAAGCCGTATCCGCGACGCGGCCGATAGCCTCTATGCCGACTTACAGGAAATCGGTGTCGACGTTCTGCTCGACGATCGGGATGAGCGACCCGGGGTGAAATTCAAAGACGCCGACCTGGTAGGAATTCCATTGCGTGTGACCATTGGGCCGAAGGCCTTGGAAAAAGGCCGCGTCGAGCTGCGGCGGCGGCGCGAGGGTCAAACCGAGGAGGTGGCTCTCGGCGAAGTGATAAAAAAGACCAACTCGATCATTTCCCAAGCTATGCAGGCCTAAAATGGCGTCGAAGCTCGAGCTGGTTCGTCGACGTGGATCCATGCGCGAGCGCTTAATTGTCGCCCTCGACCTCGATGATCTCGACCTGGCGACCGAACTGGTGCGATCGCTCGCCCAGGAAGTCGGCATGTTCAAGATCGGCAAACAACTGTTCACGCACGCCGGTCCGCAAGCCGTGCGTCTGATTCAAGACCTCGGCGGCGAGATCTTTCTCGATTTAAAATTTCACGATATTCCCAACACTGTCGCCAAAGCTGCGATTGAAGCGACCCGACTCGGTGTGAAGATGTTCAACGTGCACGCTTCGGGCAGCCTCGAGATGATGCGACTCACGGTGAAGGAAGTTGAGCGGGTGAGTCGACAACAAAAGCTTCGCCGGCCGATCATGCTCGGGGTCACGGTCCTGACGAGCCTCGGACAAGAGGATTTGCAGCGGCTTGGGGTCGAACACAAGATCGCCGACCAGGTAGTTCGATTGGCGCTTTTGACGAAAGAAGCGGGAATGGATGGAGTGGTTGCTTCTCCCCACGAAGTGGCCGACATTCGCCATGCCTGCGGTCAACGTTTTGTGATCGTCACCCCCGGCATCAGACCCGCCGAGAGCCAACGTAATGATCAACAGCGCGTCATGACGCCCGCCGATGCCGTGCGCGCCGGCGTCGATTATATTGTCGTGGGCCGGCCTATTCTCGAAGCACAAAATCCGGTCATGGCGGCGCGTGCAATTGTCGCCGAAATGGAAGAGGGCTTAAAATAAGCTGCGCGGTCGTTGACTTCAACCTTCAAAGTTCAAGCTGACCGGACGGCTTTCCGCAACGGGTCACGTGGAACTCTATTTTTTCCCGCTCCAGAGCCGGTAAAAATGGTGCACCGGACTATGTCCGGCGCCAATGACAAAGCCGGCGCGAATCGCTCCCGTAATATATTCTTTGGCCAGCGATACCGCTCTTTCGAGCGCTTCGCCACGGGCCAGATAAGCGGCGATAGCGGCTGAAAACGTACAGCCGGTGCCATGGGTATTTCTGCTGTGGATGCGCGCCGCCCGCAGCACCCGGAGTTTTTTGCCATCAAAGAACAGATCCA
The DNA here is from genome assembly GCA_035455905.1 of Binatia bacterium. GTDB lineage: Bacteria > Desulfobacterota > Binatia > UBA9968 > UBA9968 > DP-20. The sequence continues at coordinate 5,582 of DATIEH010000431.1, forward strand.
AGGCAGCGCCCTTGCGATGGCCGCCTTTAATGACCACGGTCTTTGCTCCCATGGCGATGATTCGGCGCGCTGCTTCTTC
>DATIEH010000432.1:0-5061 GCA_035455905.1 Binatia bacterium
AGATCGCCAAGAGCGAATTCCTCGGCGATCTTACCGATGTCTTTTTTCGAGAGCGTCGTATAAATTGCCATTGCCTAATATTCTTCCATTCCCGCCACTCCCACCTGTGCAGCGGCGGGCTGCTAACTCAGTCACTTATAGTGGAAAACTCATCCAAGGTCAAGATTGCGCAAAAAATATGCTGATATTTCAGTGCTTTTTGATCGAATAGTAAAGTGTCTCATTTGCCCAACGATTGAGCAGTTTGTCGGGAAACCGTAAAATTGACTGCCGCAGCGCCGAAGCAAATCTCGTTGCTAATGGTGCGACGCAATGACTTGACAGCTTTTTGTCCTTTGGATTGTGGACTTTTTCCTTGACAATAACCGGCAGCTTTTCCTAATCTCGCCTCCAATTTTCCGGGCTGCTTAATGTTCGGCAGGAGGAGGGGATCATGGCGTCAGGGAAGGTCAAATGGTTCAATAACGCAAAAGGTTACGGCTTTATAGAGAAAGAGGGTGGCGGTGATGTGTTTGTTCATTACAGCGCGATCAATGGAGATGGATTTAAAACCCTCAATGAAGGCGAGAATGTCGAATTTGAAATCGCCCAAAGTGATAAAGGGCCGCAAGCCGTAAACGTCGTCAAAAGGTAAAGAAGTCCCCGAGCGACGCCGACAGTTCGTTGGCTTCGTGTCCAACATCTTTCATCCTGTAGAGCTCGCCAAGAGCTGCGCAGCTGTTTCACATAAAGCGGCGTTTATTTGTTTCACCACATCAAAAGTAGTACCTTTAATTAGAGTTAGTGCGGTATTTTATGAACGCAAATCAAGTAGGCGAGCAAAGTTACGGCCAGGATAAACTGTTGGCCGAAACCGTAGTTCTAACGCGGCTCGACAAGGCCATCGGTTGGGCACGCAAATATTCGCTCTTTCCTTACCCATTCGCTACCGCATGCTGCGCCATGGAATACATGTCGTTGTCGATGTCTCCGTACGATATCGACCGATTCGGCGCGCTGCTGCCGCGCTTTAGTCCGCGACAGGCCGATTTGCTGATGGTGATCGGAACGGTCAACCATAAACTTTCTCCGGTGCTGAAGCGGGTATACGAACAGATGTCTGAGCCCAAATGGGTGATGGCATTTGGCGCGTGTGCGGCGAGCGGTGGTTTCTATGATAACTACGCCACGGTCCAGGGCATCGATCGAATTATACCGGTGGATGTTTATGTACCCGGCTGCCCGCCCCGGCCCGAAGCGGTGCTTGACGGATTGATGCAGCTACAGAAGCGGATTGCAGGTCAAAAACAGCCGCTCTGATCGAAGTGACAGCGAAATTAAAGATTGGCGAATTGTGCGGAGAATGGTTGACGCGATATTGATCGCGTAAGTTTTTGCTCACCTATGGCTGCCCAGGACGACCAGCCTTTCAAATCAAGCCGCGGTGATCTTTACCATCAGGGAATCATCACGAAATTATTCCCGTCGAACAACACCGGCGTGGTGCGCACGGAAAATGGTCGGGAATTGACATTTTCTTATGATCTCGTGATTCTTTGTGGCGAAGCAAAATCGGCCCTCGAGCTCAGAGTCGGCGAGCAAGTGGGGTACGACTTGGGCTGGACGTCGAGTGGGCTGCGAATTACGAAACTGAAAACCTATCCGAAGCCTAAAGCCGACAGCGGTGCAGAAACATCAGAAGGGCAGCGCCGTTAGTGCGATAATCTGCCGTCCCAGAATCTCTCCGACAAAAACCCCCAGAAGCGCGATATAGAACAAGCCCGTAGCAGCCATGGTATGTGGGATGAGCAGTGTGCGCCAAATCATCCACGACAAAACCAACGGCGCGCATTGTCCGACGATTACTCGGGTCACCAGCAATGTCGAGTGTTGCCGCCATAGTTGCTCCATAGCTTTCACGGTAGAAGACACCCCAAGAAAGTGCAGTAGCACAGGGAATAACGCGAACAAAACACACTGCGCGATCAAGGAAAAAACAAAGAACTTGTAAATTCTGATAAAAGGATCAAGGCTTTGCCCCGTATCGATCAGGTACCAATGTCCAATGAGCATGCCGACGGTAACGCTGCCGAGCAGCAGAGCTGAGACGAGAAACATAGACGGATAAACCAACGTCTCAAGCGAGAAAAAAGGCGCATCGTAAAAACGCTGCGCGCTCAGCATCAAGCCCACGAGTCCGGTCAAGATAGAAACCGCAAAGCTGCGTGCCCGAAAAACTGGCAACTCGGTCCATAGAGAAACCATATAGCAGGAAAATGCGAGCGCAAAAATCACATGAAAAATGATTTCGAGACGATTTCCCCACGCCGACCCCTGCAGGATGCCGCGCATGAAAAGAGAACTTTTTCCCCACAATTCAAGTAAAGTGATCACATAAAGTACGCCGGCGGTGGACTTGTAAAAGGCTCGTTCAATTTCGTGAAAAGGCGTTCCCGCCAGCGCCACAAGCCCGCCAAACGCGATCTGGTAGAGAAACACCAGAAAACTATTTGAAAAGCCTTGCATCGACTGCGTTAAAAAGCCGCGCCAGCCTTGATTGCGATATGCATGCAGACCGCACCGCCGAGAAATTTCTCCAGGCGCACCTGGTGAAAACCCGCCGTCTCCAGAAACTCGCTAACCTGCTCCGGCGAATGAAATTCCCGAACGGAATCGGAAAGATACCGATAGGCCTTAGGATCGTGCGATAAAAAACCACCGATGCGCGGCATTAGACGATAGAAATATATCGAGTAAAGCCCTGTGAACCAGCTTGCTGTGGGCGGGAACATGTCGATGGAAACGAATTTGCCGCCAGGCTTGAGGACGCGGAGCGCTTCGGTGAACATTAGCGGCAGGTCGGAAACGTTGCGCAGCACAAAGGCGGTCATGGCAGAATCGAAGCTCGTGTTTTTGAAGGGCGCGAACATCGCGCTGCCCATGACAAAATCAGCGCTGTCGCCGTGCGCTGCCTTAGTGCGTTTGGCTTGCGCCAAACGGAGCATCGGGAGCGAAAAATCCAAACCGATAAATCGTCCATTGCCGCGCGTTTGCCGGGCGCCGTTCAAGGCGAGGTCACCCGTGCCTGTGCCGAGATCCAGAATGTAAGAATGGGTGCCGGCTACGGCGGCGTGGATCGCCTGATTTCTCCAGTACGCATCAAGACGAAAACTGATTAGGCCGTTAAGCAAGTCATAACGCCCGGCGATTCGATCGAACATGCTCCGAACGGATCGGTCGCGCGAATGATCAATAGCGGACATGAAGGAGCGAAACGAGCGAATGGCTCCGGCGGAATTAGAACTAAAAATCCCGGTCGATGATTAACTGCACGAGCGTCTTGAGGCCGTTGCGATACATCGACGGCGGCAGCTTTTTTACTGACTTTAGGGCTTCCCTAGCGTAGCGCTTGGAAAGGGACTTAGCTTCCTGAATAGCGGAGCCTGTCTTGATCGCGGTCAAGGCGCAATCGATCTGTTCCTCGGAAGGTTTGCTGTTTTCGAACGCCGCGCGCACCGCCGGTTCCTGACTATTCACGGCGAGAATAATCGGCAATGCGGGATTACCATCACGCAAGTCCATGCCCACCGGCTTACCGAGCAGATCCACATGGCCAACCACATCGAGAACATCGTCGACCATCTGGAACGCGATGCCCATGTTCAGGCCATACCGCTCGGCCTCTTCGACCAGCGCTATCGGTGCTCCGGCTAGATACGCGCCCACTTTGGCTCCGGTATGAAACAGCGATGCGGTCTTGCGTTTGACGATCTCGAGGTAGTCGTCCAGGGTTACGGCCCGGTTGCGATTGAAGTGCCCCTGAAGAATTTCCCCTTCCGTAAGAAGGGTGCAAGCGTCGGCGGTCCATTGCACCACCGTTTCATCGAACTTGCCGGCAAATTCAAAAGCTTTGATAAAGAGGAAATCTCCCGCGACCAGCGTGGATTTCAAGCCGAATTTTTTGTACGCGGACTCCTTGCCCCGGCGCGTCTCCGCGCCGTCAATAATGTCGTCGTGTAACAGAGTCGCCGTGTGGATCAGCTCGATGGCTGTGGCGATGTCGACGATGTCTTGGGTGTGTTGACCGCCAAAAGCCGAGTAAGCCAACAACGTCACCATCGGACGCACACGCTTCCCGCCGCTCAATATAAGATGCGCCGAAATGTCGGTGAGATCTTGCTCTCGAGATCGAATCGCCCGCGCGAGATTTTCTTCAACCCGTTCAAGCGCCTCACTGACGCAGGCGAAGGGATCTTTGCTGCCATGCAGCAAAGGTATTCTTCGCTCCCGCCCCGACGAGACATCCGCCGGCATACGATGCGATTTGGTTTTTTGGATCAGAGAAACTCCGCGCGCAGGCCAGAAAGCTTGCAGGAAAAATGGCATAGATCCCCGGATTGGTCAAGCCAAATGGAGCGACGCTGCAGTGCATTGACATGCGCAACTGAGAGGTACGAGACGTGTGCCAGACATGCAACACACAACTGGTGAACCCTGGACGAGTGACATTTTATCTTGACAAAAACGAGTGAGCCCGACTATATAAGGCCCCGAAGCAACACGCACAATTCGGTCATCACCGGAGAAAATCAGCGCACTAAAGGAGGCGAGGAACATGGAGTTTACTCAATTTATGTTGCGGTGGGTGCATTTTTTGTCGGGCGTGACTTGGATCGGTATTCTTTATTACTTCAATTTTGTGCAGACGCCTTTTTTTGCCGAAACGGAAGCGGGCGTGAGAACCGCGGCGATACAAAAACTCGTGCCGCGAGCCTTGTGGTGGTTTCGCTGGGGCGCCATGTTCACGTTCCTCGCCGGCATCTCGATCTATCTCATGCGAATGAGCGAGATGGGTGCGGGGCTATTTTACTCGTCACCCTACGGCGTGACGATTACCGTTGGCGGTTTGCTCGGGACGATTATGTTCCTCAACGTTTGGCTCGTGATTTGGCCCAATCAGCAGGTGGTGATCGCCTCCGCGAATCAGGTGGCGTCCGGTGGACAGGCGCTACCAGCAGCGGCTGGGGCAGGCCGTCGCGGCGCTCTCGCCTCGAGAACCAATACGGTTTTTTCGATACCTAT
>DATIEH010000433.1:0-3949 GCA_035455905.1 Binatia bacterium
GTAACTGCTCTTTACAGTTGTTAAAGTTAAAAAAAACAGGTAAAACCGTTTGCGATTTTGCCATGGAGGTTTTGCGCAGTTGTCTGTAACTATCCGAAAATCCAAAAGAATCAACGAATTGCCCCCCTACCTATTTGCCGAAATCGATCGCCGCAAACGTGAAGCTCTCAGCCGCGGCGTCGACCTTATAGATCTGGGGATCGGCGATCCGGATATCCCCACACCGTCGGTGATTGTCGAAAAATTAATGGAAAGCGCCAGTAAGCCGGTCAATCACCGCTATCCAAATAGTTCCGGTATGGCAGAGTTCCGCGAAGCCGTCGCTCAATGGTACAAAGCTCGGTTCAACGTCAATCTTGATCCCACGAAAGAGGTCGTTTCGCTGATCGGTTCAAAGGAAGGCATTGGCAATATGGCGGTTGCTTTTGTCGATCCCGGCGATGTGGTGCTGGTCGCGAGCCCCTGTTACCCCGTTTACCACATCGGAACTGCATTCAGCGGAGGTAAAAATTACTTTCTGCCGTTAAAAAAGGAAAACGCCTTTTTGCCTGACCTGGAGGCGATCCCTTCTGAGATCGCCAGGCAAGCCAAACTCCTTTGGATCAACTATCCCAACAATCCCACTGCGGCAGTGGCTGACGAAAGTTTCTTTGAGCAAGTCGTCGAATTTGCAAACAAATATAACGTGATTGTCTGTCACGACGCCGCGTACACGGAAATGGGCTATGACGGCTACCGTCCCATGAGCTTCCTTCAAGTCGAAGGAGCACGCGATGTCGGGATTGAATTTCATTCATTATCGAAAACTTTCAACATGACCGGTTGGCGCATCGGTATGGCGGTGGGAAATCCGGAATTGGTGACGGGGCTCGCACAGGCGAAATCTAATTTGGATTCGGGGATTTTCCAGGCGATTCAAGAAGCGGGCATCGAGGCGCTTCGTTTGGGAGATCGGATTGTCGAGCCCTCGCGCAAAATTTATCAGGAGCGGCGCGATGTCCTCGTCGACGGCCTTCGCGCAGTCGGTCTGGATTGTGAAAAGCCGCGCGCGACATTTTACGTTTGGGTCAGTTGTCCTAAGGGACTCTCCTCCACGGCTTTCACAACAAAGTTACTCGAGGAAGTCGGCGTTGTCACAACGCCGGGAAACGGTTTCGGCGAAGCCGGTGAAGGTTATGTTCGCTTCACCGTCTGCGTCGATAAGGAAAGGCTGCGGGAGGTTGCGGAAAGGATTCGACGAGTCAAGCTTTAAGGCTCTGTCGTCAGCGGCAGCATGGCGAACACGACGGCGCATCAAGTCTACGTGGGGATCGGCTCCAACGTCGGCAACAAACGAGAGAATTTCTTCGAGGCGGTCAGTCGGCTTGCCAAGTTGCCGGACACGCGGGTCGTCAAGGAGTCTTCACTCTATGAAAGCGAGCCTCTGGGTGACTCCAAAGACTGGTATGTTAACGGCGCGGTGGAGATAGAGACCAAGTTCAAGCCCGACATGCTGCTTAAAAAATTCAAAAACATCGAACGCGCCATGGGCCGCAAGAAAGTAAAAAAACGCTGGGGTGCGCGCATTATCGACTTGGACATTCTGCTTTATGATTCCGCGGTGGTGAAAAAAAAGACTTTAAAAATTCCCCACCCGGAAATGCCCAAACGCAAATTCGTCCTGATCCCGCTAAGTGAAATTGCGCCTCAAGTGATTCATCCCGAGCTGGGGGTGACGATTTCCGAGCTCCTGATCAACGTCAAAGACGACAAGAAAATTCACTTGTATCACTCTTAACTCTCGCCGCCCTGTGGCACTCGCCAGTCATAAAGCTCCACCACCATTAACTCGATCTAAAGCCTACACGCCTCGAGAATATGTATGCTCGCGGGATGGCTCTCCTTGAGTACCTTTATCGCCTAGTCGACAAACCTTGTGTGAAATGCGAATACTTATACCAGCTCGATGATTCTCTTCCGCCTGATTATAATCTTCCTGATTTGCTACATCGTGATTACCGCGCTGAAATCCATTTTCAGCCAGTCTAGAATCAGATCGGCAGATCGCAAAAAATTCACCGAAGACAGCGAGGATATGGTGCTTGATCCGCAGTGCCAAAGCTATATTCCGAAGGCAAGCGCGGTAGTCGAGTCGGGCAAGTTTTTCTGCAGTCGCGAATGCGCGCAGCGCTTTTTATCCCGTTAACGCCTGCAGAATTTTTTCATGCACCGAATCGAAGCCGCCGTTGGACATCACCAGGACCACATCGCCCGATTCGGCATCGTTGGCCAACTGCGAAGCAATCGCCGCTGCGCTGCCGATCACCCGAGCCTTGAGCTCTCCGCTTCGATTAATAAGGGCGGCGACTTTTTCCACCGAAAGCCTCTCGGTTTCCGGCACCTTTTCAGGCTGATACACGTTGGCGAGAACCACCTGATCGGCGAGCGCAAGCGCCTCAGCGAATTCTTCTTCAAAAATATTTCGTTTGCTAGTGTTGCTCCGCGGTTCGAAAACCGCCCAGAGTCTGCGCCCGCGATAAGCTGACTTGACCGCCTCAATCGTCTCGCGCACCGCGGTGGGATGATGCGCAAAATCATCGATGACCAAAACACCCCGCCGCTCTCCGCGCTTCTCTTGGCGCCGCTTAACGCCTGCAAAGCCGTGAAAGCCGCTGAGTAAGCGGGCTGGGCCGATTTCCAGGAACCTTCCCATCGCATAAACCGCCAACGCGTTCATGACGTTGTGTCGCCCGATGACGTCAACTTCCAGGCGTCCCTCGGATTTGCCGTGGTAACACGGCTCGAAAAACGTTCGGCCCTCACAGAACTCGATATTGATCGCCGTCCAGTCGCTCTCCGCAGTCTGACCGTAACTCACACACGGACAGCGTGCCGCCGCGGCGATCTCTTTCGCGTCGCGGTAATCGCCGCAGACCACCAGTGACCCGTCATCTGGAATGATTTCGATGAGCTTACGAAATGAACTCTTTACGTGATTGAGATCACGGTATATGTCGGCGTGGTCGAATTCGACGCTGGTGAGAATTACGTTGCGCGGCCGATAGTGGAGAAATTTTGGTCCCTTGTCGAAAAACGCCGTGTCGTATTCATCCCCTTCGATAACAACGTAGCCGCCGCTGCCCGCACGCCACCCGCTGCCGAAATTCAGCGGCACGCCGCCGATAAAAAAACCGGGATCTAGCCCCGCGTTTGCGAGAACCCATGCCGCCAGGGCCGTTGTCGTAGTCTTGCCATGGGTGCCCGCAACCACAAATGAGCTTCGCGAGCCGATCAGAAATTGGCCCAAAGCCTGAGGAAAGGAAATGTACCGGAGATTTTGGCTCAGTGCCGCATCGGCCTCAGGATTATTGCGCGAGACGGCATTGCCAATCACCACGAGATCTGGCGTGGGCTGCAAATGATCGGGGTGAAAACCCGGCAGAATTTTGATGCCAATCTCGGCGAGATAAGTGCTCATGGGCGGGTAAATATTCTGATCGGATCCGGTTACGTGATAGCCGCGCGCCTGCAACAGACCCGCAAGCGACGCCATTCCGACACCGCATATTGCGACTAGATGAATATGGCTGCCGGCCGGAGGAACATCGCTCATGGGAAAAGCGCCTTCATGATCAGATCGTGCACTTGTGGACGAAACTCTTTGATCTTTTCGTTTTTTCGTGATGGGTGAACACGATTAGTCAGTAGCACCACATGACAATTTTTTTCCAGGTCCCACCAAATAGAGCAACCGGTAAATCCCAAATGACCAACCGATCGCGGTGAAAAAAGATTCCCGCTGGCGGACTTAGCGGGCGACGGCGTGTCCCAGCCAAGAGCAAAATTCCCGGCCTTCGAAGCATCGTCGCGGCTGAGGAATTCTCGGAGTAAAGATTGTGGCAAAAACTTGTCCTTTCCTAGCAGGCACTGGCTCAGACGAGCCAGTAAGGCGTGGACGTCGCGCGCCGAT
>DATIEH010000434.1:0-4052 GCA_035455905.1 Binatia bacterium
ACTACGGTTCGCCTGGCAATGCGCTTAGCGCGGCGGCGGGCGGCATGAAAATACAATGCGTCGCTTCACCCGTGCAAAAAATTCCCCGTGAGCTAGTGGCCCGTAAAGAAATCCGCACCCTTGAGGATCTTCGCGGTAAGACCTTCGGCGTGCAGAGCATCGGCGGCGGATTTTGGCTGCAAACGATGATCGCTTTGGATCAGCTCGGCATCGATCCAGAGAAATACGATCTTAAAATGCGCATTCTCGGCGATACCGCCACCGTAACGCAAGCGCTGAACTCGGGCGGCGTCGATGCTACCGTGATCCCGTACAGTTACAGTGAAGCCGCCAAGCGAGCGGGTGCGAACGTGCTCGCCGACATCGGCAAGCTGAGTTTTCCCTATCAGGGCACGACCATTTGCTTTCTCCAGGAATCCTCCGCCAGCTCGCCCGATCAAGTCTCGCGCCTGCTCAAGGGGCTGATCGATGCGGTCATACTCATCCATGAGCCGAGCGCCAAGACAGATATTGTCGAAATCCTGCGTAAAGCGTTTCGTTTTCCCAAGCCGCAAGACGCTGAAGCCTCGTACAAAGTTCTCACAATCATGGCGACCCTCGACATGACGCCCGATCCCAATGCGTGGAAGCTCGTGCAGAAGATTACCGCCAGGAACAATCCCAAGGTGGCGCAAGTCGATTTGAGTCAGGTACTCAGTCCGCTGCCGATGCGCAGTCTCGAAGAGAGCGGCTTTCTGGCTGAGGCGCGCAAAAAATTGCGCTGAAGCCAAAAAAAGGAACAGAGGAATGCTCCAAGGGTTCCGGGTTTTCGATGCTGATGCGCACGGATCGATTAATCCCAGCATGTGGCAAGATCTACCGGATCGCTATCGTGCACGCCGGCCTCGCCCCGTCACAATCCACGACGAGGCGGGTCTGGGAAACTTCAACGCCGGTTGGCTGATCGAGGGCTCTCTCGAGCCCCACGCCCTGGGTCCCGGCGCTCAACAGGCGAATACACCGCGCAACGTGCTGGCGGAATTTGGTGCCGACACTGAGCGCGAACATTGCTCCATCGGCAGCATGACATTGAATGACCCGGCAGCGCGTCTCCGCGATATGGACCGCATGGGGTTCGATGCGCAGATGCTTTTTCCGAGCACGCTTTACGCGCACATGACACGCGATCCGGAGTTCGAAGCGGCACTGTTTCGCGCCTACAACCGTTATGTCGCCGCACAGTGCAGCCACGCGCCCAAACGCCTGAAGTGGTCGGGGCTCTTGCCGCTCTGCGCCCAGCGCGAAGCGTTCGAGGCAATCGAAGAGATGCAACGCCTCGGAGCGCGCGCCGCTGTTGTGTTCGGGAGCGTGGGCGAGCGCATGCTTTCCGATCCGAGTTTTTTGCCGGTCTGGGATGAATTCGCCCGCGCTCGCCTGCCGCTTTGCGTGCATATGGGAATGAGCTATCCGCCGCTCGCACAATTAGGCCGGTCGATCTACGATGGTCACATCATCGGCATGTCCTTGCCGGCGCAGCTCGCGTTCATGGCGGTCGTTGGCCACGGCATGTTGGATCGCTATCCGGATTTGAAAGTGGCCTTTCTCGAGTTCGGCGCCGAATGGATTTTTTACATGGTATCGAGAATGGATCATTACCTGCCTCTAGATCGGGGCGCGCATCCGATGGGCTTGAGCATGCCGAATGCCGCCGATTTGCCGCGGCAAAGCATCCGCGATTATGTAAAGTCCGGGAGGATTTTTATCGCTGCGGAAGCAGACGATCGTATGCTGATGCAACTTTTCGAGCTGATCGGGGAAGACCAGGTGCTGTTTTCATCCGATTTTCCCCACGGCGAGGGACGCGACAATGCGGCCATGGAGATATTGGAGCGCAAAGATATCTCAGAAGTACAGAAACAAAAGCTACTTTATTACAACACGGTGCGACTGTTTGGTGAACCGTAGCTTAGAGTTAGCGCCAGACCTGAGTGAAAAAACCTTCCTGCTCTAACTCAGCAACGATGCTACCATCGTAGAAATCCTGCGGCCGCGCGCTCCGCGCCTTGGGATCGGTCACCGCCAGCTGCTCCAAAACGGTTTTAATGGAGCCGGCGGACGGAGTCGGGACTTTTTTGACGTAAGGCACGTGATCATCATAGGTCGCGTCCAACGTTGCTCGGTTTTGGATTTTGGTATACTTCGCGATTACCTTCAGTGCCAATTCGCGGTCGTTGACAAACCGGTGCGCGCCTTCGACATAGGCTCGCGTAAAGCGCAGCAGCGTGTCACGGTTGGTGCGTAGATAACGTCCGTTTGTAGCGATCGTCGTCTGTGGGTATTCGACACCAAGGTTCGCCATGTTGATAAGCTCTCTCATACCCAGCCGCTTTGCTTCGGCCGTTGCCGGCGATGCGATCACCCCCCCCTGAATCGAACCGGCTTTGAGCGCAGCCAGCGTTTCCGCTTGGCCGCCGATCTGAAAAATTACCGTATCTTTTACCGGATCGATCCCGTTTTGCTTAAGCACATAGCGCAAAGCGAAATCAGTGGCAGAGCCGAACCGGCTCGCGCCGAGTTTTTTGCCTTTGATGTCAGCCAGCGTGCGAATCTCCGGAGTAACCATGAGCGAATAGAGAATTGTGTCGAACACGTGGGCCGTAATGATCACATCGCTGCCTGCCAGCCGGGCGGCGATCACGGAGGGACCACCCACGGTGATAATGGGAGTATCGCCACCCAAAAGCGATGTGATCGCCCTGCCGCCTCCGGTAAATAGCAGCTCGACATCGAGGCCGTGCTTGGCAAATAGTCCTGCATCTTTGGCGATCCAGCCAATGGACTGGGTGCCGCCGATTGAAGCGTAAACAACATAGAGCTTTGCGCTGTAAGCCGTGATCGGAACACAAATGAGCGGGACGACCGTGACGAGTACGCTGATGAAACAACGGCACCGAGAAGCCATTTGGGGTTTCCTCCGTCTGGTCAAAACTCGGGCGAGAATACAACTTGTGCTTAACTCAGGAAAGCCGCACGGCAAATTTTCTAATCACCGCATTGAATCTCTGCGACTCATCGACAAAGAGCGCGTGGCCGGCCTTTTTGAACAGTTCTACTTGCGTTCCCGGTCGATTTTTTTTGAGATTCGCCGCCTGCTGCTCATACTGCGGCGTCACGACGTAGAGCAATGGCTTCTGGAACCTGCGCACAATGTTTCGCCAATGGGCGCGTTCGAAAGGATAGTCCAGTAATGCAAGGCTGTCCTCTATCGGCATACGCTTGGCACTGCGTACCAGCTCTGCAAGTTCCTGTTCGGGACGCGGCTTGGCAAAAATTGCGCCCATAAACTCACGCAGCGTCTTGTCGCGGTCACGCCGCAGATTGTCTTTGAAACCTCCGCTCGAGCCGGGAGCCGGCTCTTCGCCCACAGAGCTGTCCACCAGGACAAGACCGGCCAAATGGTCGGCTCCGAACATATGAACGTATTGGAGCGCCTCGATGCCTCCCAGGGACCAGCCGATCAAAAGAACATTTGATCTTTTAAGCAACAGCTCGTTCAGATCGGTGGCGCGCCGTTCGGCTGTATAGCCGCTGGAAGCGACCTGGGATTCACCTTGGCCACGGGGATCAAAGGCCAGCGTGTGATAGGTTCGACTGAAATCATTTATCTGGTTTTGCCAGATACGGCCCGGCATGAGCCAGCCAGGGACCAAAACGATGTTAATCTCGTTCCCGTGCTCGGAGCCGGCCTCGAGGAACGAGAGCGTAACGCCGTCCGTGGTTTGAAACGAGCGGCGAATCGGTTGAGCGGTGGACGGCGTGGTCATCATCAACAGCAAGAGCCCGCAGTACCACTGCCGCCGCACAGCGCGCTACCTACCGATGTGCGAAGATGAGCCCGGACTGCTGTCCCCGCCAGTGATAACCAAAAGGAAACGGCAGTGAATTTTGCTCTTGGCGTGAATTGAATGCCGCCTCTAAATCTTTTTGGTAGCCATACTTCATAGGGCGAATGGGCCGGTGATAACGCCCATACAGCTTCACCTGCCAGGGATTTTGGCTGATGAATCGAAATG
>DATIEH010000435.1:0-3541 GCA_035455905.1 Binatia bacterium
CAAACCACACCACCACGATCGGCGCCAGAGCGACGCGCGGCGTGGCATAGATACACGATACCCATGGATCGAGGAAATTATTCAGCTTGTTCCGGGTCGCCATCAAGAACCCGAAGGGCACGCCGACGATAATCGCAAGAAGAAAGCCGTAGAAAAACTCCAGGAAGCTATAGTAGCAGTTTCTGATCAGCTCGCCGCTCTGGTAAAGCTCCGCGAACGATTGTGCCACCTGCCATGGAGAAACAAAGAAATGGTTGATCGCATAGGCTTGAAAATAGACGGTGCGGGCGAGACCGTCGTAGATCAATTGCCAAAGCGCAATGCCAGCGAGCACCGATAACGTGGCGCTCCATTGCGGCGAATGCCACGAAAACAAAAACGCCGGCGCTTTTTTCACCGCCGTAGTCACAAGATTCCTTCCTCCTTTTCGCGGCCCATGGATTTCAAAACTTCCTCTTCGATCACACTCCAGACGCGGTCGGCCAGCTCGAGAAATTCCCGGCTGCGTTTGACCGCCAGTGAGCGCGGCCGCGCAAGATTGACATTGACAATCTCCCGAATCTTGGCCGGACGGGCGGAGAAAACCACGACCCGATCGGAAAGATACACGGCTTCCTCGATCTGGTGGGTGACGAAAATCACGGTCTTGCGGGTCTGGCGCCACATCTTGAGCAGTTCCGCTTGCATGATCTCGCGGGTCTGCGCATCCAACGAGGCGAATGGCTCGTCCATGAGCAGGATTTGCGGATCGACGATTAGCGCACGCGCAAGATTGACGCGCTGCTGCATGCCGCCGGAAAGCTCGTGCGGATAATGCTGCTCGAACCCTCTTAAGCCAACCAAGGCGATGTATTCCTCGGCCTTCTGGCGCGCTGCTCGCTTGTTGACGCCTTGCAACTCGAGACCCAAAATGACGTTGTCAATGACCGTGCGCCAAAGCAGCAGGGAGGAGTCTTGAAAAACGAAACCTTTGTCTGGTCCCGGTTTGATCACGGCTTTGCCGTCGAGCAGAATGGTGCCGCCATCGCGGGGAATTAGGCCATCGAGGATTCTCAGGAAGGTGGTTTTGCCGCAACCGCTCGGGCCCACCAAAGAGATAAATTCCGATGGACGAACCTCGAAGGAAATGTCGTCGAAGACCCGAATCGGCTCGGCGGATCGCTGGCTGTGGAAACTCTTGCGCAGGTTTTGCACAATGAGCTTCGACGCCGAAATGTTGGTCATGATGATTTCACAACCCAGGTTGTCTGAAGTCGCTATATACCAATGATCGCCACAGTCAAGATAATGTCGCAGGTTGATGATCCGCTTGAGCCCGGCCGGGAACACTTCTACGCGCGAGCGCGAGGTTCTACCGTTTTGTCAAGGACGGGAGTTTAAGGCTGGCAATACGCCGTCGTTCGGGGCAAATGAAGCCCGCCAAGCACGAAAGAGCAGAACCTGGTTCGAATCCACGAGCGGCGCGGGGAGAACAGCTACAAGCCCGCGCACGGGAAGGTTTACCTTCCCGTGCGCCTTTGCGTTATCAATGCGCTTGAGCGCTCACTACTTGGGGAGCGAGCTGCCGGATTTTGGAAGTTTGCTGTCAGAGTTAGGAAGCGAGCTGTTTGGCATGGATGACGAACCAGCGCGCTCCGGCATCGATTTCATATCGGAGTTCTTACTAATGCCGAGCTTCTCGGCGGTTTTGTCATCCAGAACTCCGGTCACCGGCAGATTGTTGCTCTTTTGGAAATCACGCAGCGCCTGCTGAGTCTTGGCATCCATCCTGCCATCATCGCCGGGATTGAGGCCCTTCGCTTTTAGCGCGTTCTGCGCTTTGCGAATGTCATCCGATGTCACTGCCATCTTTTCGTCGCTCAGGTTAGGCCGCTGTACTCTTTCTGGAATGGTGCCGGGCTGTCCGGGCATGGGACTGGTCTGCGGCATACCAGGCGCTGGTTGGCCGGGCATCGGGCTTGTCTGTGGCATGCCGGGTGCCGCCTGCCCAGGAATCGTTGGTTGTGTTTCACGAGGCATAGGAGCTATCGGCCCACTCGGATTTGTCGGACCCATGGATCCGCCGGGAGTAGTTTGCGCGAGAAGTGAATTTGTACCCAAGCCAATGCTCGCAGATAGTACAGCTGCGGTCAGGATTTTTTTTCTTTTCATCTTTTTTTCCTCCTTTTTTTATTTCAGCTAAATCGCACGATCACGAGGCTTTAGCGCAAGCGGCATGCCATGCGGGTGAACAGATAAACGCTGCAAAAAGCGGGATTTAGAAAACAGGACGCAAATTAGCCGCGACTCAGTAAGAGCATATCTTCTAACAACTGCGAGCTTGTGTCTGCTTTTCCCTAGCCCCCAGAATCCGTGTGCGCCTCAGAGCACGTCAGGCGATCGGGAACAAGACAAGTTTTATTGAAAGGTTTTTTGGCGTATGTCGGAACTGATCTTTTGCTCTGTTTCGCCGATGGACTGCTGGGAGATTGGTGGTGTCGGCGCCCTGGTGTTACACTTGCCGCTCCGCTGCAGAATTCGGAAGGGCGAAAGGGGACAATCATCTTTTGCAATACAAGACGGAGTTAGCCGTCAGGTGATCGCACATGAAAATTGGATTGAGCCCACTTCAGGGGCAGGCGAGCTTTGACGAAACCTTGCGCGAGTGCGAGCGCGCGGAAGCCGCGGGCTTTGATTCGGTATGGCTCGGCGAGCATCACAACAATCCGATTTTGCATCCCGCTCCGCTGATTGGACTGGCCGCCATCGCCAGCCGCACGACTCGCGTCAAGCTTGGCACCGGCGTGCTCTTGTTGCCACTCTACCATCCTATGATGGTTGCGGAAGAGGGTGCGATGGTCGATATGATTTCGGGCGGGCGATTGATCCTGGGAATAGGCGCCGGCTACGCGCCTGAGGAGTTTTCCGCCTTTGGCTGTTCGCTTAAAGAGCGGGGCAGTCGGCTGGAGGAAGGAGCCTCGTTGCTGTGCCGATTGTGGACGGAAGAGCACGTCACACACCGGGAACAACATTATCACTTGGTGGATGCCACTGTCGCGCCGCGGCCAGTGCAGCGGCTTAGACCGCCGATTTGGTTTGGCGCCTGGGCCGAGACGGCGATTCGCCGAGCGGCACGACTGGGAGATGCCTGGTTCATCGGGCCGTCGGCGAGTCTGAAAGAGATTGCACCATGCGCGGCTTTGTATCGGCGCGCTTGTGCCGATAGCGGCAAGCTCGAAGGCGAGGTCGCGCTGTTTCGCTACGTGTTTGTGGCGCCCACGACGCAAGAAGCCTTGAGAGTAGCGGGCGGTCCATTTATTGACGCCTTCGAGCGAATGTATTTTCGCTGGCCGCATCCCGTCGTCAAGCGTCCAGAGGGACGCCTGACGATCGAAAAACTTGCCCAAGATCGGATCATTCTCGGGGATGCAAAAACCTGTGCGGCGGAAATCCAAAAACTAAGAAACGCATTAAATGCTAAACATCTCGTTTGCAGATTCTCGGTACCGGGAATTTCCCGTCAGGCTTGCGAGGTGTCTGTCGAACTCTTTAGTCGTGAAGT
>DATIEH010000436.1:0-5478 GCA_035455905.1 Binatia bacterium
AGCCGCCGGCGCTCCTGATCGTAGACATTGCCCGGTGTATCGTGGAAAACGTTTTGGCCGTCGTAATCGAAACCCAACTTGCCGAGCAGCCGAGGATGGCGAAAGGGATGGCGCGGCCCCGGCTTAATGAGCAATTTCGGCTTCGGCCGCAATACAGTTTCCTGAAATCGGAGTTCTTCCGGCAATTCGAGACGAGGGTAATGAGCAAACCGCAAAATTTCACCCAGGAACGCTTCACTGTCCTGCTTGGGAATCGACAACTCACCTTTCTGCCGCAATAGTGCAACCCAGGCAAAAGCCCGGTGATCATTGAGCCGAGCTACTTGGCCATCGGAAAACACCAGACCGCCAGCCAACATCAGCAATGGCTTAGCTACCGGCATTTCAATCTCGCCGCGGCGGAGCCCGCCGCACACACGGTATGCTGCGCCGTTCTCGGCCGGCGCCATCCTCAAATAGAACTCCCAGGGATCGCCATCGTCCCAACTGAGAGGCAAAAGCTCGTCCGTCGCGTTCGAAACACGCAGCAGGGAGCGTCCGGTCGCGCAGATCAGCGGCAGAACAACTTCCCAGAGCGGCGGCGGCAGCGAAAACTGAGGAGAAATGGACTCTTGATAGTAGGATGAATAACCGTAAATGGAATCGCGCAGAGAGCCGACAAGCATCGCGATGATCCGTCGGTCCTCCGTGTTCGGAATCGAATCAACATCGTTGAACCTGAGCTTGTGGGTTTTAAGCTTGCCCCATGTGCCGTTGCTGCGCAGCTCGCGCTGCGCGACTTCAATAATGAGATGATCCGCGCTTGCCGTGGCCGCGCCGTCAACAATGTAGAGAAACTCACGCGCCGGCGCCGTCACGGCCGATCGGCTCTCCGCCAACGCCATGGAATGAAACAGTGGCTCCAGTTGTTTTTGCCAGGACAGTCCGGATCCGGAAGCGCCAGATCTCACCGGACCAAACACCTTGTGTTCTGAATTGAAAGCTACGGAAGATAGCTTATCGCGACCCCGCAGATAACCGCGCTGCTCCGCTTTGAGAGCTGCTGCCCAGATATGTTTGCAAGGTTCGAAGTCGCGCTCAAAAAAAGGACAACTGCACGAGTAGTCGATAAATTCGTCCAGGTTTTTAATCTGCACACGGTAACGCATCGTGCCTTGTACGACTGCAGTGACGGAGGAGTTGTCGCCCTCGATGCTTTCGACCGCGCCGCGGAGAAAGTATTGCCGGCCTCGCTCCTGTGTGAGCCGGCCGACTTCATCGGCAATCTGTTGAGTCAGATAACCCATTTACAAATCGGTTGTGCAGTGACATGAAACAAGAATCCACAATCAGAGATCAATACAGATTGACAGACTGACAAAGCCCATGCAACAAAACGCCGGAGGGCCACATTAAGGACACACTGATGAAAAACTCGCGAAGCAAAGCTCACATCATCGACGCCGACGGCCATGTCCGTGAAACCGACGAAGAAATCATTGAATACATGTCCAGCGGATATCGCGCTCGGCGCGACGCAATGCTTTATTTTCCATTGACCCCGCATCATGGCTGGCACCGTTCGATCCCGGCGAATGATTTCCGTCAACAGGATTTTCGCGTGCCCGACTGGCACGAATGGGTCAGTAAGCTCGATGAAGGGGGTTTCGAGCTGACGGTGCTTTATCCGACCCGTTTCATGCATATCGGACAAATCGGCAATCCGCCCTATGCTGTGGAGCTTTGCCGCGCCTACAACGATTATCTTAATGACAAGTTTCTCATCCGTGATCAGCGCTTTCGTGGTATGGCACTTCTGCCATTGCAGGATCCGGCCGCCGCCGTCAAGGAACTTCGCCGCGCCGTAAACAATTACGGCATGCTCGGCGGCATTCTGCCGGCGGAAGGATTGCCTCTGCCCCTTGGCCACCGGCAGTATTGGCCGGTCTTTCAAGAAGCTGACAAGCTCGGCTGCACTCTATCGATTCACTCGTGCAATTCGCTGCGTGACAATGACCGTTATCTAGTGCCGAATGAAGCGGCGACATTGACCCACGTGATTCCGCAAATGCGCCAATTCACCAATATTATGTTCTCCGGTCTGATGAGCAAGCTCAAGAAACTCCGGCTCGGCTTTCTTGAAGCGGGTTGTGGTTGGGTACCGTTTATAATGAGCAAGATAGAAGAACGGCTCGAGCGTGTTGCGCCGAAAGAGCGGCCGATACTACCCAGCGAGCTCCTGAAAAGAAAACAGATCTATTTTCAATGCGGAGAAGAAATCACTACCAAACGTGACGTCGAGCTGCTCGGCGACGACTGTCTGCTGTGGGCCTCCGACTTCCCCCACGAGGCGACCCGTACCGACATGCGCAAGCTCGTCAAAGAATACTTCGCCCGCAAAGACTTGAGCCGGGAAGCGAAGAAAAAAATAATTTACGGCAACGCGAAAAGATTCTACGCGCTGTGACCGTTCCTCTTACGTTTTGAACCTTTTTGGAGGGTCAGCTCGATCGTTTTGCCAAAGCCTACCTGTTTCGGCACCGCGATAATTCACACTACCGTAGCCCAAAATTTTCGCGAAAATCTTCCGGGTCCATTTCATCGCTGCTGACGTGCAGCGGAAACAAATCGAGATCCTTTGCATCGAGCCGTTTAGCAGATGGCAGTACGTCGCCGCGAGTGGGAACGCGGCCCATGGACTTAAGAATTTCCGATCCCTCTTTGGATAACACCAGATCAACAAATAGATTAGCGGCATTTGGATTCATAGGCCGCGCCGCCAAGGCAATAGAAATCGGTGCTGCGACCATCGGTTTAAGCGCGACCCAGTCAACCGGCGCTCCGCGCATTCTTAGACGCTCGACAAGATGCGCATAAGTGATCCCAACGGGAAACTCACCAGCGGCCAGCAAGTTGGCGATTAATACGTTGCCGTCGCGAAAGGCCGGCTTTTGCTGGTTAAGTTTGTGCATGAAATCGCTACCCTTTTGGCCACCCCACGCGGTTAGCATGCCGAAATACCAATCATAGGAACGCGGATCGAGCGTAATCTTGCCGTCACGCCACCTGGGATCGAGCAGGCCTTCCCATGCTGCCGGAGCTTCCGACAGCCTAACCCGTTGGCTGTTGTAAGCAATCGTGTAGTAGTTGTTGTAGATATCGACCCACCGACTTTGTTTGTCTCTGAATTTGTCCGGGTACGCGGCCAACTCAGAAGACGACATCGTCCCCAGCAAGTTTCGCTTTTGCAGCAAGAGAAGATCGGAAACTTTTCCTAACACCACATCGAAAAGAATGCGCCCGGCACGGCTCTCGGTCAAAATGCGGTTCAGTAGGGGCGCGCTGCCGGCGCGAAAGAAACTCGCGTCGACAAACGGAAATCGGCTGCGATACAGTTCGATCAGCTTAGTCGAATCTTCCGGCTGCATCGCCGTATAAAGAACGAACTTACCCTCTTTTTTAGCTCCATCGATCGCCGCATTCTGGCTTGCTGCGAGTGATAGCCCGGGAAAAAGCAGGGAAACAATTATGATTAGAGATAGAAATGTCTTACCCCAGCTTCCCGTGGACCGCTCTGATGCTGTAGCCTCTACCTTGAATGAAATACGGGTAAGCCTTCCCATGGGTGTCTCCATCGCTGGCCTACGAGTGCGGCGAGATCTCCAATATCGCAATGTTCGCAAATTTGTGCCTACGGTTGTCATCATTCCGCTCATGCCGGCCTTTCGTCGTTGATCTGACTTTTATTGAATGCCAGGCCGTCCGGCGTAGCGCGCCGCCACTGCCTTCACGCGCGGATCGTCGGCGACCGCGAGCCGCCCGCGGTCATGCAACACGTTGCTGCCGATCTTGAACGTCGCGCCGCGCGCTTCCGCCGCCGTGTGCAGATTGAACGGAAACGAAGCACTCTTGCTTCCCTGCCCGAGGTGCATGTGCACCGCACTCGTGTGAAACGAGGCGATAAATTCGCGATAGTCCTCATCCGGGCACTGCGCGGGCGACACGATCGCGTGCGGATGCACGCCGCCGTGCGGTCCTCGGATTTCAAACGCGTTCTTCTCCCCGACGCGGCGCGCGAGAGCTTCGAGGAATCCACGAATGGCTGTCGCTTCCGCGCCTCCCTCGATCTTCGTCATCTGATTGTCTTCAACCGAGATGCGCACCGGCGCAGAGAAACGGACCGGTACCCCGATCTCTCTCGCCCAGACCGGCATCATCTGATCGAACACATAGATGCCGTTCGTCCCGACAGGATTCACCGCCGGATAGATGCCGTCCGGGAACGGACGATAGTAGCCGTCGCGACGCCAGTAGGCATAGGCTTCGCCGCCACGCCCCGGCGACCCGACTTTGCCTTCCAGATGCGTACCGTTCGGGTGGGTTACGCTCCACGTTTCGTCGGGCTTTATCAGTTCCGCCATGCGGTAGCGGATCTCTGCGATGAGATCGTGCGGCGTGCACGCCCAGTTGCTCATAATCAGACCCGTCGTGGTCGCCATATTGCGGACCATCGGCAGCTTCAGCTCCTTGAGGAGCTCCGGAAATTCCTTGAGGTGTTCTTCGGACGAGAGATCGCTGATGTGATTGATCAACAGATCGGCGCCCTTCATCGCCGCCTTGACGATGGGCGGAATCTTCCAGGCCGTCTCCAGCGTCGGAATATCGGGCCAGATGACATTCGGCCGGCTCGGCATGTCGGCCCATATCACGGTAGGATGCGCGCCGCGCGCCTGCACTCCCGATTGAATCCACGCTACTGTCTGTTCGTCAACGAGATTGCGGCCACCGTGCAATCCGTCGATGGCCGCGAGAATAAGCACGTTCTGGCCCGGCTGCACGACCGCACAACAATCAAGCATATCGTTGATCGCGACTGCGGCGTCCGCCGGCATGTACGCGCTGGACATGGCATTCCTCCCGAGACTTTTGGCGCTATGTGGCGCGCAGTCGTCCTGTTGTTGCGCCGCCGTCGAGAACGAGGATCGCGCCGGTCATGTAGCGTCCCGCGTTCGACGCGAGAAAGGCGATCATTTCGGCCACATCGCTGGACCTGCCGTGGTAGCCCATCGGAATATTCGGTGCCTCCGCGTCAGGATCGGCCCCAGCTCGATGACGGATCGATCCGGGTGCGATGCAATTGACGGTGATCCCGTAGCGGCCGACTTCGAGCGACAACGCACGCGTCAGCATAGCAACTGCCGCTTTCGAAGCCGCATAGGCAGCGCCGGTCGCGTAAGGCGATACGCCGCTGACCGAGCCGATATTGACGATCGTGCCATAGCCCTGCTGCCGCATCGCCGGAATGGCTGCGCGGCAACAGAGCATTGTCCCGTCGACGTTCACCCGGAAAGTCTCCCGCCACGTGTCGAGCTTGTGCGCCTCGATCGTCTCGAGCGGATGATACGCCGCGTTGTTGCACAGAAGATCGAGCGAGCCGAAGGCATGCAACGCAGCGTCGACGGCCAACGCCGCGCCCCGCTCGGAACCGATGTCAGCTTC
>DATIEH010000437.1:0-9152 GCA_035455905.1 Binatia bacterium
ATCGCGGCTTTCGTCAGCAGCGTACGCGGTTCGCTTTTGACATGGGTCGACCAAATGGTCACGGCGGATTTGATCGTCAGCTCCGGCGCCAGGACTGCCGGACCGAGAAATGTTCCGCTTCGAGAGGATCTCTTACCCGAACTCGAGAACATCACCGGCGTCAAAATCATCGATCTCTACCGATTGATCCGTTCCAGCTATCGCCAGAAGCCGATTTTAATCGAATCCTTTTCGGCACGAGATTCCGCGGCGGTGCGTAATTTGCCGATGTTGACCGGCGACGGCCGGCGCGCGTTGTGTGAGATGGCGCAAGGCAAAGGAGTTATCGTTAGTGAAAGCTTTCAGAGCAAATTTGGCAAAGGCGTAAACGATCGGATCGAGCTCATGACACCGTCCGGTTTGATCAGCTTCGAAATCATCGGTGTCTACGTAGACTATTCGTCGGACTCGGGCAGTGTCTTACTCGATCGCGCTCTCTACAAGAAGTATTGGAAAGACGATTTGGTCGATGCTTTCGATCTTTGGCTGGAGCCCGGCACAAACGAAGCGGCGATCGCCGAAACTATAAAAGCCCGCTACGGCGAGCCGTATCAGCTTTTCATCAGCACGCATCGGCAGCTCAAACAGGCGGTGGTGCGTATCATGGAGCAATCTTTCGTCGTAAACTACGCCGTTGAGATCGTTGCCATCGTGGTGGCAATTTTCAGCGTGATCAATACGCTTTTGGCTTCGATTCTAGATCGTACGCGTGAGATCGGTGTGTTACGCGCGATCGGCGCAACTCAGGCCCAAGTGCGCCGGATGATTTTCATGGAAGCCGGTTGGATGGGTCTTATCGGCGGCGTTGTCGGGCTGTTCGGCGGCAGCGTGATGGCCTATCACCACGTGGTCTACAACACCAAGGAACTGACCGGCTGGACGTTTCACTTTTACTATCCCTACGGCGTCGCGCTGTTTACAGTGATTGCTGCAGTAGGGTTATGCTTTATCGCGGGGTACGGCCCGGCAAAACAGGCCGCAGCCATGCCGATCGTGACGGCGATCGGCTATGAATAGCGCGGGCACGGCGGACTCATGTGTCCGCCGGCGCTGAATTACGAGGTCGGAACCTCGGTGAACATGACGAAGCGGGCGCGGCGATTCTTCACCCGGCATTCTTCGGTATGCTCGAAGCAGGCGGGCGCTTCTTTGCCGTAACTAATGGTTACGAGGCGCTCAGTGGCGACTCCTTGGCTGATAAGAAAATCCCTCGCGGTTTGCGCCCGCTTGGCGCCAAGCGCGAGGTTGTATTCCGCCGAACCGATATCGTCGCAATGACCTTCAACCTCGACCCGCGTTTTAGGGTGGGCTTTCATCCATTCGGCATTTTTTTTGAGAATTTCCTGCGCTTCCGGTTCGAGTTCGACGCTATCAAATTGATAATAGACATCTTTGAGCGCGGCCCCGGGCGGAGTGATCGCAGCCACGCCGCGACTGATTGCTTCCAAGGCGGAAGGCGAGTTTACGGTATTGGTGAGGTTACCGAAGGATTCGGGAGGTGAGAAAAGCTTCGGAGCTGGTGCGTCTCCTGCCGAGCAGCCCGCTAAAAAAACAAGTGAAATCAGAAACAGCCGGGTACGGCGAGACTCTATTAAGGGCAAATTAGATTATCCTTAGCCGAAATCGTAAGTACGCATATTCTCGGTGATTTGGCGCTCTTTTGTCAAGTTTTTTCTGAGTTAACGCGTCGATGGTGACTCGTTTCTAGTGCGACTTCGTAACTTAAAAGCGCAAATGCCGCAAATCCCGCCGAGCGTATCGATCAGAACGTCGATGATGCTTGCGGTGCGACTCGGGACGAAGGACTGGTGCCACTCATCGCTGACGGCGTAGATCATCGTAATTGCGATGCTCAAAGCAAGGCGGCGCGAGCGGGTGGCAGCCGCGTCGTGGTAACGCAGGGCGCGCCACAATAATCCACCCAAGACAAAGTATTCAGTAAAATGGCCAAGCTTGCGAACGACCGAGTGTAGGCGCTCGATATAATCGATCGGGAGCTGCGGAAAGAGTTGCTGCAGGATAGGTTCGAACGCTCCTGCCGTGTTTGCGCTCGAAAAAATATCGGTGGAAAAGACGAAGATTACCGCAGCCCAGAGGAAAACTGGCAGCCAATTTCGCAGAAACTCGTTGGTGCTGCCGATGCGGGAGCTGGGCATAGGTGATTATTTCACAGCAATCGGAGATTTTTAATCTCGTGCGCTTGCACCGAGCTCGGACGAACTTTATTTGTCCAGTGATTGTGGATAAAACTGAAACTAAGCGACAGAGGAAATTACATGAAACACCGAGTCACTTTGATTCCGGGCGACGGCATCGGTCCGGAAGTCACCAAGCCGACTTTGCAGATCATCAAAGCAGCGGGCGTCAACATCGATTGGGAGCCACATCTGGCGGGAGCCGAAGCGCTCAAAAAGCATGGTACGACGATTCCCAAATCGTTGATGGATTCTTTTGAAAAAAATCGGGTGGCGCTCAAAGGACCGGTGACCACGCCCGTCGGTGAAGGCTTCAGCAGCGTGAATGTTGCTTTGCGTCAAAGCTTCAACCTCTATGCGAATCTGCGCCCGATCAAGAATCTTCCCGGGGTAAAAGCGCGCTATCAGGGCATCGATTTAGTTGTCGTCAGAGAAAATACCGAGGGCCTCTATTCGGGAATAGAGCACGAAGTCGTTCCGGGAGTCGTCGAGAGCCTGAAAATCATGACGGAGAAGGCGTGCACGAAAATCGCAAGGTTCGCCTTCGAATATGCGCGCCGCAATGGCCGTAAAAAAGTTGCTGCCGTGCACAAGGCAAATATCATGAAACTCAGCGACGGTCTGTTTTTGGACTGCGCGAGAAAAGTTTCCACGGGTTATAAAAGCATTGGATTCAGCGATGTGATTGTCGATAACGCATGCCTGCAGCTGGTCATCGACCCCTGGAAATTCGACGTTCTGCTGATGGAAAATCTTTACGGCGATATTGTCTCGGATCTCGCCGCCGGTCTCGTCGGCGGCCTCGGCGTCGTCCCCGGGGCAAACCTCGGCGATCGACACGCGCTCTTCGAAACGGTTCATGGCAGCGCGCCGGATATAAAAGGCAAAAACATTGCAAATCCTACCGCCATGATTCAGGCGGCGGTGATGCTCCTGCAGCATCTCTCCGAAAAAAAAGCGGCGAACCGGATCTACCTGGCTCTGGAGCGGGTTCTGATGCGCGGCGAGGTCCTTACCAGCGATCTCGGCGGCAAGGCATCGACCAAAGCGTTTGCCGAAGCGATCATACGGGAAATCGAGAAATAGCCGCTCTCCCGTTGTGGCCTCGCCGCCGATGCGCAAATGGCAGTCTCAGCCCTGACAAGTGACCCACTGGCGCGGGTAAGCATTCAAGCTTTCGCAGCCGGTTTTTTTAACGACTAAAGTTTCTCCGAATTGCAGCCCCATCTTTTCATCGTAGGTCATGAGATTGGGTTGAATGACGATCACCATATTTTCGCGGAATGTCATTTCGCGGGATTCGTGGCGCTTGCGCGTTTTGGTCTGAAATATCGGCGGATACTGATTCACGCCGTGCACCAAGTCATCATAGGTGCTGTAGCCGCGCCGATGAATAATCTCGGCAGCTTCTTCCGCCTCAGTCGTGGTCGCGCCGTCTTTTATGATCTTGGACAGGACTTCGAATGCTTCGATTGCAGCATCGTGCATCTTTTGCCACTCCGCCGTCGGTCCCTCGTCGATGGAAAAAGTGCGGTGAATTTGTCCGCTATAACCCGAATAGGCACCGCTGATCTCGGTAATCAGCGCGTCGCCGTTTGCCAACTTGCGCTTCGAATGAAACTGCGACGGCACAGGAAAATCAGGGGCGCGCATCGGCATGCTGCTCATAAAATGAATCCCGGCATAGCCGCCGGCCTTTAGGTACACGGGCTCGATGATTGCCGGGATTTCATCTTCGCGCATTCCGGCACGGAGGCCTTCGGCCAGCGCCTGGATCGAGCGATCGGTAAGCTCGGAGGCAAATCGAATGCGCTCGATTTCTTCCGTGCTTTTGATGGTGCGCATCATGCGCATCTTGCCACTGAGGTCGACAAAAGTTGCGTTGGGATAGCCTTCACGGAGCTGCCTATAAACCTGATAGGAGAGCGAACCGGCCAGACCAATCTTTTTTGATGCCAAGCCGCGCTCGCGAAAAAGCTCAACGACGCTGCGCGTGGTATTTGCTCCTGCCCAGCGCACATCCTGGATCCACGAGAGCACCCGCGCCATTGGGTAATGATTGAATAGCTGCATCAAAATCACCGGATCTTTGCCGGTTTGCATGAGCAAATAAGCCTCTCGGCTGCTCGGCCAATCGCTGAGCCAGTAAATATCGGACGCATATCGCCCGGTGCCGTAGAAAAGCAGCGCGTCAACGCCTTCGTCGGCCATGAGTTGGGACACGGCCGTGTGTCTTCGTCGGATTTCTGCGTCGGAAAATGTCGGGTAATCGGATCTTTGCCGCATGGATTTTTGCCTCCAGCAAACATCAGTCGGATGCCAACAGCCTAGCGTTCGGCTGCAGTTTGCTGGTTCTCTGTATCATCCGAAACGGCACCGGGCAACGCTCAACGAGTCCATCTTAGCGCTACCAGCCTGGACATTTTGTTGACTGCGTGCGAGTCTCCAAGGATCAATCAACAAGAGCAGGGGGCTTCCATGACAGCATCTCGCAGCGTCCGCGGATTACTGTTTGTGTTATTTGTTTCGCTGATTTTCGCGAGCAGCGGCGCACCGGCGCAATCTGGAAAAAGCGAGTATCAACCGCAGGTGGGTCAAGAGGGTAAGGATGTGATTTGGGTGCCCACGCCCCAGGTGCTCGTTGACAGGATGCTCGATATGGCGAAGGTCACGGCAAAGGATTACGTCATCGATCTTGGATCCGGCGACGGCCGAACCGTGATTACCGCCGCAAAGCGAGGCGCTAAAGCGCTCGGCATCGAATACAATCCCGATATGGTCGAACTGTCCAAACGCAATGCAGCGAAAGCAGGAGTGAGCGAGAAAGCGAGCTTCGTCAAGGCGGATCTGTTCGAAGCGGATCTTTCTCCCGCGACGGTGATCACCATGTTTCTGCTGCCGGATATTAATTTGAAGCTGCGCCCGAAAATCCTCAATTTAAAGCCCGGGACGCGAATCGTTTCCAACTCATTCACAATGGGCGATTGGAGCGCGGACGACACGGCGGTGGTTAAAGAGGGCTGCGTTTCCTACTGCACCGCCTATCTCTGGATTGTGCCGGCCAAGGTAGAAGGGACTTGGCAGCTTGGCGACGGGACGCTCACCTTGAAACAAACCTATCAGACGGTTTCGGGGACGCTCAATCGCGGCGGTAATGTCGTTCAGATCGCCAATGGCAAGCTCGACGGCGATCACATCACTTTCAATGCGGCAGGCGCGCTCTACACGGGTCGGGTCACGAGCAGTGGCATGGAGGGGACGATCAGCACAGGCGGCGAATGGAAAGCTGTGCATGCGGGCGGATAGGCGCACTCGCGGCATGTTTGATTTTTCGCCTTGTCGATTACCCCCGAAGCACTGATGCTGATCCGCCGCGCGCTTTCAACTGGCGCGATCGCCATTATCTTCTCTCTGAGCATCATCGCGCCAATTTTTGGACAATCTGCAACGCGCGAATACGCGCCCAAATCCGGGCAACCCGGTAAAGACGTCGTCTGGGTGCCCAACCCGGATGTGATGGTGCAGAAGATGCTCGATATGGCGCGCGTCACAAGGGATGATTACGTCGTCGATCTCGGGTCTGGCGATGGACGGAACGTGATCGCCGCGGCCAAACGCGGCGCTCGCGCTCATGGTATCGAATACGATCCCGACCTTGTGGAGCTTGCGAAGCGACTCGCGGCCAAGGAAGGAGTCCGCGATCGAGCGACTTTCGAGCGCGGCGATGTCTTTAGCACGGATTTTTCCAAAGCCACCGTGATCATTCTATTCCTGACACCCGAAATGAATATTCGCCTGCGGCCGAAACTGCTGAGCCTCAAACCGGGCTCCCGGGTCGTGGCAAACTACTTCACCATCGGCGATTGGAACCCCGATGAGATCGCGACAAATGTAGAGCATTGTGAGCGTTTCTGCACCGCACGTATGTGGATCGTGCCGGCCAAGGTTGCGGGCAGATGGCAAATGCCCCAAGGCGAGCTCACGCTGGCGCAAAATTATCAAACGTTTTCTGGAACGCTGCGAGAGGCCGAGGGGACATTTCCAGTCAGAGGCAAGTTGCGTGGAGCGGAAATTTTTTTCGGCAATCAAAAGAGCCAATACACCGGCCGGGTGGAGGGTGATGTCATCGACGGCATCGCCAGAAGCGCGGGTGTCGATCACAAATTCCGTGCGCAGCGTCTGGGGCCGTGAACGTTAGCTGCGGTAACACGCAACCCATCCGCTGGTCACCGGAGAGGACTTCATTCACTGCGTTACTCGGCGCCGACTGATCTGAGCTCATCGTAGTTCTGCAAGCCGAGTTTTCTCGTACCTTGCTCCAACTCATGAATCATATCCAAAACTTTTCGGCAGAGCGGTGTCGCAATTTTTAGCTTCTCGCCTTGCCGCACCACGTAGGCGAGGGTGAAGTCGACTTCGGTTTTGATGCCTCTTTGAATCTGCCGCAGCGGGCCTTTACGATCGTCGATTTTCCATGATTTGGCGAATCGATTGACGGCAGCAATACGTTTCTCGAACGGGATGCTCGGGTGAAAATCCAGCGGATTATATTCGGCGAGGGAGATAAAGCGGGCATCGCTCGCCTTCCCCACGGCGACGACCTCGGCAAAGAAGTCTGTCAGATTGCACCGGCACATTTCGCTAGCGCAACTCTCTACCAGCGAAGCGTCGGCGAGGGAGCCGTAGTATCCCAAGCAGGTGTAAGTGAGCTTGCTCCAGAGCACTCCGAGGATATTGTCGGTGATTTCCGTATCCATGACTTGATTGAGCGTGCGCTGGAGGTCTTCAAGCTGCGGCGTGGTCTTGCCGTACAAATGGCCAATATAAAGATGTCCCGGGATTCCCGTCTGGACGTGTCCGGGCGCGACTTTGCGGCACCCCATGCGAATGGCCATGCCGATGGTTCTGTCGATCCCGACTTTCTCCGCGAGCAGCGGCGGGTTGATGCCGTTTTGCATCGATACGAGTAAACCGTTGTCCGTTAAATGCGGCAGCACGGTGCGCAGCGCGTCGGGTGTATAGTTCGAGCGCACGGCGATCAATCCCATGTCGTATTTGCCTTCGATCTCCTCGGGAAACGCAATGTTCACTTTTACGTTGAAAGCACCGTCAGGCACGTCCACCTGGAGGCCGTCTTTTCGGATTGCGGCGACGTGCTCTCTATCGATATCGACAAAGCTTATATCGTGACCGGCGCGCGCCAGCCTGCCGCCGATGATCCCGCCAATGGGGCCGGTGCCGATCACAATCATGCGAGTGCCCATTTCCACCTCCGCTATGGAACGCGGCCAACATATGCAATGCGCGGAACAGCGTCAACGGATAAGCCGCAGCGCCATACTCTTGAACAAACCAGGTCGGTAACATAGTTTCTGTGGATGCGGTTTCATCTAATCGGAAAGGGGCAGCAATGAAACAACGGTGCTTGGCACTTTTGATTTTTTGGGTTCTGTGCGCGGGTGAAGTCTTAGCAGCCGATCGAGTGCGTATCGGATATAGCTCCATCAGCGGCGCATACACGCCCATCTGGGTGGCGCATGAGGGCGGCTACTTTGCCAAAGAGGGGTTGCAGGACGATATCATCCTGATCCCCAGCGGCACCCAGCTCGCGCAGGTGACGGTGGCGGGCGAGATCGATATCGGTTCCCTCAACGGCAGCTCGGCCATCGCCGCGGCATTACAGGGGGCCGACCTCAAGATCATCGGCAATTCGGGAAACAAGATGGTCTTCTCCCTCTATGTACGTCCGGAGATCAAAAGCGTCGAGCAGCTTAAAGGCAAGAAAATCGGCATCACCCGATTCGGCTCGGCGCCGGATATATCGGTGCGTTACGCGCTCAGAAAATACAACATCAATCCCGACAAGGATCTGACTTTGATTCAGCTGGGTTTTATGGCCACGGTCGCCGCTGGGCTGCAGGGCGGCTCTATCGAAGGTGGTGTGGTCTCGCCGCCGACCCAGTTTGCCGTCGACAAGGCCGGTTTCAAGGAGTTGATCAGCATCACCGATATGAATTTCGCTTTTCCCAATCCGGCGCTGGTGGCGGTCGGTTCGATCATCAAAAATCGGCCCGACGTGATCACCCGTTTTATCCGCGCTTATGTGCGGGGTACGCACCGTGCCCGCACCGATCCGGCGTTCACGTACAAGGCCATGGCGAAGTACACCAAGATCGAGGACACCGCCGTGCTGCAAAAAGCCTATGAGTTCTATATGAGCAAAGTGTTGGAAAAGGCGCCCTACATCAATATGGCCGGCGTGCAAAATGTGCTGGACGATCTGGTAAAGACCGTTCCGGCTGCGAAAAACGCCAAGCCCGAGCAATTCGTCGATATGCGTTTTCTCGAGACGGTCGAGAAAAGCGGGCTTTTGAAGGAACTTTATCAATAAGGCATATGGCGCGATCGTTTATATTCTCTGCGCTCTTGCTGGTCGCCGTTACCATTGTGAGTAGCGGCGTTGCTCATGCTCAGCAGAAAGTAGCGGCCAGCTATCCGGGAATTGCCGGCTACAATATTCCTTTTTGGGTCGCGCTCGATGCCGGCGAATTCAAAAAAGCCGGATTGGAAGTCGATCCGGTCATGATCTCAGGGGGCTCGAAGAGCATGCAAGCGCTCTTATCCGGCGGGCTCGATTTTGCGCACGTGAGCGGTGGCGTTTCCGTGCAAGCCAACTTGAGCGGCGCGGATGTGACGATTCTCGCGACCGCGGCCAACTCGATGTCCGCCGGCGTCATTGCCGCCAAGGACATCAAAACTTTTCAGGAGCTGCGCGGCAAAAAGATCGGCATCGCAAGCTTCGGCGGCAATAACGATATCGGATTACGCTTCGCGTTCAAAAAGAACGGTATCAATCCCGACAAGGATGTTACGTTCTTACAGATGGGCGGCGAGCGCAATCGCTTGACCGCGCTGGAG
>DATIEH010000438.1:0-2113 GCA_035455905.1 Binatia bacterium
GGAAGCGAGTACATGATTCTCCTCGGCGCGCGCGCCGAGCCCGCCGGCAACCCGCGCTTCAGCGCGGCAGACAAAGAAGTCGGCCACGGCGACTTCGCCAAAAAGAATCTGGACAAGATCAAAGCGCCGCAAGAGAAGAAAAACAAAGCCAGACTCGAGTCGTGATCGCGCTTGTTAGATCGATGCTGTTGCGGCGGCTGCTAATTCTTTTTGCGTTTTTATGCGCTTGGCCGGGCGGAGTTCGTGGCGCAGATCGGATTAAGCTCGCCCTGCCGGCGAAATCGATGGGCTACTTGCCGCTATTCATTGCCGCGCACCGCGGTTTTTTCAAAGACGAAACCATCGATATCGAAATCCCGATTATGCTGCCACAGCTCGCGCATAAC
Organism: Binatia bacterium; assembly: GCA_035455905.1. Classification (GTDB taxonomy): domain Bacteria; phylum Desulfobacterota; class Binatia; order UBA9968; family UBA9968; genus DP-20. Next base: position 387 of record DATIEH010000438.1, read on the forward strand.
GCGCTCATGACTGGCGAGATCGATTACCACGGCGCCGCCGACTCCGCATTACGCTTGGCCGCCAAAGGCGCGCCGCTCAAGGCGATCTTTTTCGGCGCCATTCGCCCTAACTATTTCTTGATTGCCAAGCCACAGATTAGATCCATTGGCGACCTGCGCGGCAAATATATCGGCATGGTCCGTTTCGGCGATACGGTCGAACTGGCGACTCGGATCGCGCTCAAACGCGAAGGCCTGGATTTACAGCGCGACGCCGTTCCGATCCTGATCGGTTTACCGACGACGCGAGTGGCAGCGCTCGCTGCCGGCTCCATCGACGCGACAATTGCCGTGCCGCCCGACAATGTTTTATTGAAGCAGAAAGGATTTCGTGAACTACTCTTTTTGGGCGACGCCGTCGAATTCCCTAGCAACGGATTCGCGACCAGTGAGCGCTAGCTCACGGAGAAGCGCGAATTGTCGAAACGGCTTCTACGCGCCCTCTATCGCGGTCTCATCTTCGCGAGAGAGCGTCCCGAGGAATCGATCCGAATCATCGAAAACGAGTGGAAAGTAGACCATGCCGTCGCGCGCGAATCCTACGCGTCGCTCGGTAAATCGTTTAGCCTTGACGGCATGGCGACCGAAGCAGGCGTAAAATTTCACTTGCAGCAAATTCAAACGATGGATAAGCGCGTCGGTGAAATACCCTTGAATAAGATCGCCGATTTCCGTCTGCTTGAGGAATTACAGCGCGAAATGCATAAATAGAGAGTCTTAGAGAAGGAGGAATCTCATGTCCGCCGCTAATAGACTCCCCGTTTTTGAAAAATTCATTCAAGACCTGCGCGCCGCCTGGGCAGAATTACCGAACACAGAGGAGCGCATGAAAAAAGGCCAAAAGCTGCTCGAAGCACTGGTCAAAGATCCGACCCTGCGTGAGGCTTCAAAAGGATGGCCCTCAACCGAGGGACGCAAGAATTTGCTTTTCTACGAAGATTCCGATTACGGTTTTGCAATCAATGGAGTCGTGCGCGTACCTGGCCGCAAAGGCAGTATTCACGATCACGCTCATTCATGGACAGCCTACGGGCTGCTCGACGGGACCGAGAGCCTCGAGCGTTATCGTCGGCTCGACGATGGATCGCAGGAAGGTTACGCTCGGCTTGAATTGGAAAACGTCACGCAAGGCACCCCAGGCAAAGTCGATCTGGTACCCCCATTCGATGCTCATGCCGAGCAAGGCGGCCCGACGAGATCGGTTGCGGTCATTTTACGTTCCGAGCGCGTCTCCGGGAAAGTGCTGCAGGGGAGTTATGACGTGGAGTCCAATACCGTCCGCCGCATCGACGGGCCGACGAATATCCCTTACGAAATTACCAGCTAAATTCACTGTCGAGACGCGGAGCACACAACCAGAAGAAATAATCCGCGAACTTCGTGTCGCTGCGGCGTAATGGTTTGTTCGAGACTTTCTGTCAACCGATTGGTCGCTACGCTTGCTCCAGCGCGGCAGCGATATCGGCAATGAGATCGTCGGCATCTTCGATACCGACGGAGTAGCGGATCAGATTGTCTTTGATTCCCACCATCAGGCGCTCTTCGCTGCTGAGCTCGTAAAAGCTCATCAGCGCCGGTTGCTCAATCAAACTCTCCACACCACCCAATGACGGCGCAATCTGAGGAATTCGACAGGCGTCAACGACGCGCGACGTGGCTTCGAGATCACCGGCGAGCTCAAACGAGAC
>DATIEH010000439.1:0-4821 GCA_035455905.1 Binatia bacterium
CTGCCGATACAGCGGAGGGAAACACGCACATTCTTGAATTTCCAAACAGCCCTTTCCTTACTGGAAGACTGTTCTGTACATCGCAATCTGATGGCAATCGACGCGACAATTTCCCGAACACAGGCGGCCAAGTCAGTCCCGCAGGACCCAAGATCGGCAAAATTTCCTGCATGGACCAGGAGTTGACGGTAGGAGGTTTGCCACTGCCGGTTCGCTGACCAACAGGTATGTAGAAAATTTGTAGCGCAGGCCCGTTGGAGAATCCCTCGGGCCTGCGTTGTTTATCGATGTATCGTGGTTTGTCGACTACCTATTCGCCTCGTCGATGTACTTGCGTAAGAAATTCACAACTTCCGGTGAGACGGCCGAAGCCTGTTTGAACAATTTTTCACCGGCTTCACCGACTTCGAAGCGTGGCTGAAACCGCATCGCTGCAACGGCGTCCTGGAGAAAGTCTTGGTCCCGTGAGAGCTCATCGAAGGCCTTGCGTAAAGTCGCAATCGTTTCCGGCGGCACTTTGGGCGGCATTAAAACCATGCGCGTCATATTCGTGCTCGACATATTTGCCGCCTTGAGGGCTTCATATTTGATTCCCGACGGCAGCTTGCCGAAGATTTCTTTGTAGTAATACGTAAAGGGTTGAAGTTCCGGAACATCGCGGCTCGCCAAAATTTCGCCGCTAGGCGCCACTAGATCCGTGTAGTAGATCGGCGTCACCATGCCGGTCTTAACCATTTGCGGCTCGACTTGCGAGCGGTAACTTGGCAGGGTTTCATCGTGATACTGGGCTTCGTTGCGCTGCACCGCGAGCCGCGCGTCGGAGCTGTTGTTGTAGCCGGTCACGTAATCGTATTTAAGCCCAAGCAGATCGAAAGAGAGCCGGAAACGCACATCCTTCGAACTGCTGACGCCCAACCCTGCGGCGCGAAATTTCTGCGCCTTGACAAAATCCGAAGGTTTTTTGATTCCCGGCGGCACGTCGGTGCGGATGTATGAAACCGTAACTCCATGCACGCCGGTGATAAATCCGAACTTGCCGATATCGACCCGTAGCGCGGGGTCTTTGATCTGATGCTGAAAAAGACTTCCGGTAAAATAAGCCGCAGTAAAGCCGTCCGCCTTGGCGACTTCGCCGATGTAGTTGACCGCCGTAAGGCCGCCACCGCCGCCCATATTTTGCACGGTAATGGTCGGGGCACCAGGAATATGCCGTGAAAGGTGCCTGGCGAAAATACGCGATTCGATATCGGTTGGGCCGCCGGCGCCAAAATTAATTACAATGTTGAGGCTCTTGCCTTGATAGAACGGCGGTTTTTCCGCAGGCGCGGCGTTCAGCGCAGTACTCAGAAGACACATGACAACTGTAATTAGCCAATAAGCTCGGCAATGCTTGGGGTTCATTCTCTCCTCCCGGTCGCACGGTTGCTTGTGTTGCAATTGTCCTCGTAAAAAAATCGCGTAACGTTTTGCTTGCCGATTTTTCATACTCCATCTGCGCTGGTTTTGTCCAATGCAGCTTTGCTGAACGGTAATTGGCCGGCGCTTGCTCGTGCGCTGCTAGAAGAGCTCAGGGCTGTATAAATTTTGGATTTGCGGATTTGATGCCGCGTGCCATGACGCGGCACGCAAGGGAATCCGCGTGTTGCTACGACGATTGGGCTAACTTAAATACGAGGCGGCCGAATATAAATCGAATGAGTGAACCGTAAATGTCCGTGAGAGGTTCTTTACAGTCCGAAGATTTGGCGAAATTCCCGGGCATGATCGTCGAGATGGAGATAAACTTCCTTGGGCACGGCTTTCAACTTCAATTTACTTTGATCCATTTTAGGCGCGAGCGGTTCGATATCGGTGCGCGCCGGAATTCGGCGCATGCCGCGCACCATCTGCTGGCCTTTTTTCGAGGTCGCGAAATCGATGAGAAGCTTGGCGCTGTTCGGGTTGGTCGCTTTGGCGCTCAACCCCATACCGCTCACTGTGACCACGATGGGATCAAAGGTCTCGATCCAATCCACTGGCGCGCCTTCAGTTTTCATGCGCTCGATCCGAAAATTATAGGCCCACGCGAGCGGCACTTCACCGGCGCCGAGCAGTTGTGCCGTAAGACCATGACCGCGGCGCCAGAGTGGATTCTGACTGGACAGGCGCTTCATATACTGCACAGTTTTTTCTTTGCCCCAAACCGTGGCTAGAGTGCCGAACCAATCGTAGTCCGTGGAATCCATCAACATCTTGCCCTTCCACTTCGGATCGAGGAGGTCCGGATAGTTTCTTGGCGCGTCTTTGGCCGGGAGCATTTTGGTGTTGTAGCAGAGCACCAGATTGTTCACGAACACGCCGGTCCAAAACCCCTGCGCATCTTTGAACTCGCTCAGAAACGCATCGCGCTCGGGAGGATTCTAGGGCGTAATGATGTGACGATCGACCAGCGCTCCCATTACGCTCGTGGAGACGGCATCGAACAGCCATTGACCGGCGCGCGTTTCGCTCAAGATCCGATTCATCAGCTGCTCTTCTCCGGCGCGAACCAATTCGGCTTTTATGAACGGGTATTCCTTTACGAAGGCATCGAGGAGCGGCTTCGATGTGTCGATCGCCATCGACGTATACCAGACCAGCTTGCCTTCTTTCTTTGCGGCTTCGACAAGGGCGGGTTGCGATTGGGCGTGAAGGTTGGCGATGAGGGACAAACAACAGAGAACGATTGGATTGAAAAGATATAGAAATAATCTCATTCAAGTCCTCCGAAGCCGGCTGAGGATCGAAGATGAGGATCAGGGGTAGAGGGAAGCGAAGCGCGATATTCTACCCTCCGTTCTCTATCCTCAAGCCAGCCGAGGCGCGTGGATAAAGCGCGTCGATCATTAAGCGCTTGTGATGACCGGGCGTGCCTAGATACTGATAGAGCGTATGCGCGAGCACGCTGTGCGCCATCATAGGATGGCCATAGTCCGTGCCTGGGCCGGCCCACACCATGTGTGCATAGTTCGTGCTTTGATAGTAACCGTCGCTCGCCACTGCTTTGGCTTCGTGAACGGCGGCGCGAGCCGGCATATTGCTGTCGATCCGCCACAGAGTTTCGTAAGTCGCCCACCGCGCCGCGTCGAGGTGAATCGAGATCTCCACGCAGTGATCCTGAACCCGCTGGAACCGCCCAATCGGTTGGCCAAAGACAACCCGGGTTCGGGTGTACTCGCAGGTGAAGTCGAAGACCTCCTGCGAGGCACCGACCTGGTAAGCGCACAGAATCGGCAACGCTTTGTCGAGCGCGCCTTCCAGAGTCGCCCAACATGCACCGCTCGTGCCCAGCAGATTTTCAGCCGCAACCCGAACATTGTCGAAGCGAACTTCAGCAACCGAAACGAGAAAGCCGACGTGCGGTGTGATCGTGACGCCGGGGGTCTTCGCATCGACGACAAGGAAAACAACTTTGTCCTCTTCCGAGCGCGCCGCGCACAGAAAGTGGGTTGCCGCCTGAGCGTCGAAGACAAAGCGTTTAGCCCCCGTCATCAAATAACCGCCCGGAGTTTTCGCCAGACGGGCTTCGACCCCTTCGGGGCCCCAATAAGCCGCCTTATCGGTGATTGCCGGCACGATGATCGATTCGCCTTTGCAGAGTTGCGGCAACAACGATTTTTTTTGTTCTTCCGTAGCGCCCTCCAGGATCATTTGCGCGGCTAAAATCCCTGAGGTAAAGAGCGGTCCGGGTACGGGCCCATGTCCCAATTCTTCGAACACGACGGCGCAATCCGTGGCGCCGAGCTCCGACCCGCCGAACTGTTCCGGCAACATCATGCCGAGCCAGCCAAGCTCGGCAGCTTTCTTGACCAACTGCGGCTGAAAAGTTTGTTTGTTCTTGTACCACTGCGTCATCTGATGCGCCGGCACTTCGGCCTTGACGAAATCGGCGGCGACTTTTTTCAACATTTCTTGGTCTTCAGTCAAACTCAAGTCCATGGCTTTCTCCTACGGCTTGAACGGGTTGAACTGCTGAAACGGCTGGAACGATCAGCAACATTCGTTCAAAATGTTCAAATCGTTCAAGTCGTTCAAACGGCTGAATCGTTTGCATTTGCGTTAATCTGTTTCGGGCGCTTTCTCGGTCGTTGGTCGGCCGAGGCCCAGTCGGCGCGCAAAGATCAATCGATCAGTATCCAATGTGCCGCCGCCATGAAGCTGCCCCGGACCGGTGCGCACGGCATATTCAAAATCCACCACTTCATGCACCGATAGATCTTGCACGAGCGCATCGGCGCCCATGATCGCTTGCAAGCGCTCGCCGTTACGGAGTCGCATCATGCGCTGGAAGTAGCGCTGCTGGGGGCCGCCGTACGGGTGCGGCTTCTTGGCAAAACGACGCCAGTAGATCAGCTGATTAAAGCGCCGGAGCGTATTCAAATCGATCATCATGTCTGCGACGAGATCACGCACGCGTGGATCTTCCAACAGAGGCTTGCCGCCGATATGGGTATTGCGGCAGTACTCGACCACCCGCTCGACAAGCGGATCAGCGGCAATTCTGCCGTCCCCGCCGTGTTCCAGCTCCATGTGGGTGCTGGCAACTTTCCAACCGTTGTTTTCGCCACCGATCAAGTATTTTGCCGGGACCCGCACGTTATCGAAGAACACCGCGTTTTTGATCCCCATCATCAAGTACATGTGCTGAATCGTGATGCCGGGAAGATTCGCCGGAATGTGCAGCCATGCGAGGTTTTCGTGCCGCTTGCCCTGGGGGTTCGTACAAACCAGAGTCCACAGATAGTCGGGCGGCAGGTGATGGCCAACCATGACCTTTTGGCCGTTGACGATGTAGTCCTCGCC
>DATIEH010000440.1:0-16097 GCA_035455905.1 Binatia bacterium
CGATCGAGATGCCGCGTTCTTTCTCTTCCTTGAGCCGATCGGTGTCGGTGCCGGTGAGCGCCTTGATCAGGCTCGTTTTGCCGTGATCGATGTGGCCGGCGGTGCCGATGATGTGAGGCATGACTGATTTTAGATTTGGGATTTTCGATTTTCGATTGTCTGATCGCTCGACCCAAATTGCGGGATCAGGTCGTTAGCGTTGAAGATGCAGCGCAGGTCGAGGAGAAAACGATCGTTGTTAATCCGGCCGATAATCGGCGGATTGGCGGCGCGGAATTTTTGCGCAATCGAATTGGCGCTCATTTTTTGGTGTTCGATGGTGACGACCAAGGTCGGCAGTTCTTCGGTGGGGAGGGCGCCGCTGCCGATTTGCGCGGTCGACTCTTCGAGCCGAAGTTCGAATTCAGCCCCCAACGCTTTTTGAAGCTCAGGCAATAACACTTCGCTCATCTTGCGAATCTCTTCCAAAGGTCGGGTGAAAGCCCTGAGCGTCGGAATCTCTTCAACGATGTTGGGCGATTGCCGGTAACGACGCAGCGTCGCTTCGAGCGCCGCCAACGTCAGCTTGCCGCAACGAAGCGCGCGTTGCAGATGATTGCGGTTCATTCTGGCGATCAAATCTCTTTTGCCGACGATCAATCCCGCCTGCGGACCGCCGAGGATTTTATCGCCGCTAAATGTCACGACGTCGGCGCCCGCCTGGATTCTTTCCGCTACGATCGGTTCTTTGGGCAGATCGTAGTTGCTTAAATCGACAAACGCGCCGCTGCCGAGATCTTCCATCACCGGCAGACGGTGTTTCTTGCCGAGGGCGACGAGCTGCTCAAGGCTGACTTCGGCGGTAAACCCGACAACTTTGTAGTTGCTCGTGTGAACTTTCAGTAGCAGTGCGGTTTTCTCATTGACGGCGTTTTCGTAGTCCGCAGGATGGGTACGATTGGTCGCCCCCACCTCGCGCAATATGGCACCGCTCTTCGCCATGATTTCCGGGATACGAAAAGCGCCGCCGATTTCGATCAGCTCGCCGCGCGAAACGATCACTTCCTTACCTTCGGCCAGTGTATTCAACCCGAGCAGCACCGCAGCGGCATTGTTATTAACCACCGTGGCAGCCTCAGCGCCGGTAAGGTCAATCAGTAGGTTTTGCAGAGTCTCTTCGCGCTTGCCGCGTTTCCCGGCGGCGAGGTCGTATTCTAGATTGATTGGACGGTCTGCGACGGTGAGCATCGCGTCAATGGCTGCCTGCGGAAGCAAGGCGCGACCCAAATTGGTATGCAGAATGGTTCCCGTGGCGTTGATCACCGGTTTGTGGCCGGGTTGGCTATCGATGAAAATCGTGTTTTCGACGCGTTCGAGGACAGCAGCTTCGGTGCAATCGACAGCGGTGCCGCTGCGCCTGACCTCATTGCGAATTTGCTCGAGCGCCGCCCGACATTGCGCAATGATGTATTCGCGATTGTAGCGCGCCAGCAGCCGCTCGCAGCCGGGATGTTTAAGCAGACGATCGACAGAAGGAAGTTCGCGTAGCAACGTGGCGGTCTGGTCGGCCATCGGGAAAGTCAGATTTACACAGGGATCAGGCGATTTCAACACGCGTTTTTGTGCGAACGCCGATGAAGATTTGACAAGGACGCGCGGCTTCCATAGAGTTTTTCGGGGCTTCGATGCCACTCACCAGCAATGTCCCGCGAGCCAACCATCGACCAAGCGAAAAACGCGCGCCAAACAATCCTCGAATTACTGCGCGGCCGTAATCAGAGGGCGCGCTTCATGAGCGAAGTTTATAGCGCGTTAGGGCGCGCGCAGATCGAACGAGAACAAGCCGACGGCGCGCTTCGGCAACTGGAGGCGGAGGGCGCAGTGATGATTCGGGAGCATTTCTGTGCTGATCCCCACCTGGCCAGCGTCGATTTGCGAGTGGCCGCGCTGGTGGATGCTCGTGGTGGGTCGGATCCGCAATTGAGCACGATTTGCGCCATCGACGCAGCCTGGAACCAATGGCTGAGCGAGTATCTGGCGAATCATCGCTGCGGCTAGCGATCGGGATCAGTTCAAACCGTTCAAGCAGTTCAAATCGTTTTAGCGGTTCGGATCTGACGGTTTGAACGGGTTGAACGATTGTAACGTTTTGAACCAAGCATTGGTGGATGTTCTTACAAGGGAAGGAAACGAATTTGCGCGTAGCGGTCGACATTGGCGGTACTTTCACGGACGTGGTGGTGTTCGATGAAGCGAACGGTTCGCTGTCGCTGGCAAAAGCGCTGTCAACGCCGGCGGAGTTGGCGCGCGGGGTTCTGGAAGGTCTGCACAAAGCTCAGGTGCGGTTCGCCGATGTTTCGACATTGATTCATGGCTCGACGGTGGTGGTCAATGCGATTATCGAGCGTAAAGGCGCCAAGACCGCGCTGGTGACCACCAAGGGATTTCGCGATGTCTACGAAATCGGGCGCATCAATCGCCCGGAGTCCTTCAATCCGCGCTTCCGTAAGCACCGGCCGCTGGTGCCGCGAGAGGATATTTTCGAAGTCACCGAGCGTATGCTCGCGGATGGCTCGGTGCGCACGCCCTTCGACGAGAGGGAAGCCCGCGAAGTGGCGCGGATCATCCAAGACGAAGGATTCGAAGCAGTGGCCGTGCTGTTTCTCCATTCCTACCGCGCGCCCGAGCATGAAATCCGCATGTGTGAAATTCTCCGCGCGACCGAGCCGAAGCTTTTCCTCAGCGCGTCTCATGAGCTTTCGCGGGAGTATCGCGAGTACGAGCGCACTTCCACGGTGGTCGCCAATGCTTACGTCGGTCCGAAAGTGAGCCAATACCTCGGCGATCTGGAGCGGCGGCTTCATGATCAGAAATTCACCGGAAATCTGATGATCATGCAGTCGAATGGCGGTTTGTCCGAGGTGGAAATGGCGCGTCGGCAGTGTATTCAGATGATGGAGTCGGGGCCCGCCGGTGGTGTCGTCGGTACCATGGCGCTTTGTGAATTGCTCGATCTCGATGCGGCGATCGCGTTCGACATGGGCGGCACGACGGCCAAAGCCTGCGTGATTCGGCGCGGCGAGCCGAGCTTGTCGCCGGACTATTTCATCGGCGGCTACAATGAAGGTCTCGCGATTCGTATTCCCGTGCTCGACATCGTCGAAGTTGGTACCGGCGGTGGCAGCATCGCGTGGCTTGATGAGGGCGAGGGGCTTCATGTGGGGCCGCGGAGCGCCGGAGCGGAGCCCGGTCCGGCGAGCTACGGCCGCGGTGGCACCGAGCCAACGGTCACAGATGCGAACGTGATTCTCGGGCGGCTTTCTCCCGAGCGTTTCCTCGGTGGTGAAATGCGGCTCGATCAGGCGGTGGCGGAAACGGTTCTGCGCGAGTGTTTGGCGCGACCTCTGAACCTAGGCGTGCAACGCGCAGCCGAAGGAATGCTCCAGGTAGCCACATCCGCAATGGCCAATGCGGTCAGGCATGTAACGCTCGAGCGCGGCCTCGATCCGCGCGACTTTACTCTCGTCGCCTACGGCGGCGGCGGTCCTCTTCATGCCGCCTCAGTGGCGAAGGAATTATCGATCGGGAAGGTCATAGTTCCGACTGCGCCAGGTCATTTCTCGGCGGTTGGCATGCTGATGGCGGACCTGCGCCGCGATTACGTGCAGACGTTGTTCGAGCGCATGGACGAGCTCGAGATGTTTCAACTGGAAGATCAGTATAAAAAACTGGAAGACGAAGGCCGTGTGGCGCTCGAGGCTTCGGGTATTCCGACGAATCGCATTTTTTTTGAGCGCGCCGCAGACATGCGCTACGTGGGTCAGGAGCATGCGGTAGCCGTGCGCATGCCGGCCAATGTCGGCGACGAGTCCGCGCGCGCCGAGATCAAACGGCTTTTCGACGAAGCGCATGAGCTCCGTTACAGCCACAGCGCGCCGGAAGAATCCGCCGATATCGTCAGCCTGCGCGTATCGGCGATCGGGCGATTGGACAAACCGCACGTTGCGCAGATCCCGGCGGGCAAGAAAAATCCACCGGCGGACGCAAAACGCGGCGTTCGTACCGTGATCTTCGAAGCCGTCGGAGCGGTGGAGGCACCTGTCTTCGATCGAACCAAGTTATTGGCGAATAACGTAATCGCCGGGCCGGCGATCATCGAAGAGACGGCTTCGACCACAGTCGTCGAACGCGGGGATGTGGTGACAGTGAATGAATATGGGCATCTGGTTATGGCACTCGGCGCAATACAATTCGGGCTTTTCCGACCCCGTCATTCCCGTGAAAACGGGAATCCAGGTCAATGATGAAGAAGCAGCCAGCTGTCTACATCTTGGCGAGTAAGCAAAATGGCACTCTCTATATCGGAGTCACGAGTGAATTAGCGAAGCGTGCTTGGACGCACAAAAATAATGTGATTGAAGGATTCACTAAGAGGTACGATGTTCATCGATTGGTCTATTATGAAATGCATCCAGACATGACGTCCGCGATCGTGAGAGAAAAGCAATTGAAAAGTGGAACCGGGCATGGAAATTGGAATTGATCGAGTCGAACAATCCAAAATGGAACGACCTTTGGAGTGAGATTGTCTAGCTGGCGGAACCTGGATTCCCGCGTGCGCGGGAATGACAGCTCCCAGACGTGACTTGTTGGCCGAGGTCAAATCAAATCACATGAAATCTGAAGTATTTGATGCCGGGCGCAGCGAGGCGAAAGTGGACGCCTTTACCGCCGAAGTGATTCGCAGCGCGCTGGTGGCGATTACCGGCGAGATGAAGACCAATCTGATGCGCACGGCGTATCACACGATCATTTATGAGGCGGAAGATTTTACCGTCGGGCTGTTCGATGCCGACGGCAATACCATTTCCATTGGACTGGGTCTGCCGATGTTCATCCGCGGACTCTCGGACGCGATCAAAGCCAAGATCGCCCATTGGGGCAGAGAAAACATCGAACCGGGCGACATTCTGCTGACCAACGACAGCTACACTATGGGCAGCCACTTAAATCACATGATTTTTACGCTGCCGATTTTTCACAATGGCGAGCTGATGGCGTTTTCCTCATCGATGGCCCATTGGCAGGATGTCGGCGGACAACTCGGCGGCGTCACGCGCGATATTTTTTCCGAAGGGCTGCAGTTACCGTTCGTGAAAAGCTTTCGTGCCGGCAAAGAAAATCTCGAGATCACTTCGATCATCAAAGCCAACGTGCGCGTGCCGGAGCGAGCCATGGGAGATATGCGCGCGCAGCTGGCGTCAATTCGCACTGGCGAGCGGCGCGTCATGCATTTATTGCAGCGCTACGGCAACGAGGCGTTCAAAGAAAGCATACGGCTCATCTACGAGCAAAGTGAGCGGGTGGCACGTGCGGCGGTGGAAAAAATTCCCGACGGCGTCTATGAAGCCGAATCCTTTATGGATGACGATGGCGTAAACCTCCTGAAACATATTCCTATCAAGGTTCGCGTCGAGGTGCGTGGCGACACAATGACCATCGATCTCTCGGACGTAAGCCCACAGGTGGCGGGATTTTACAACTCAGGCATTACTGCGGGCCGCTCCGCCGCCGAAGTCGTGTTCAAGTGTGTTACCGCCCCGCTGTTGCTTCCGATCAACGACGGCTCGTTTCGACCGCTCAACATCATTCTTCCGCCCGGACGGGTGGTAAGCGCGGTGAAGCCGGCGCCGGTGCGCGTCTGGATGACGGTGCCGATGACCGTATGCGACACGATCTTTCGCGCACTCGCTCCCGCCTGTCCCGAGCGCACCATCGCCGGACATTATGCCGATTTGTGCACGGTGAATCCGCACGGCTTCGATGCGGCGACGGGACGGTTTTTCTGGTCGCATATCGGCCACCCGGGCGGAGGCTGGGGCGCGAAACACGATGAAGATGGTATGAGCGCGACGGTATGCTTGAATGACGGCGATACGCATAACTCACCGGTGGAAGCGACCGAAGCCAAAAGCCCGATCATTGTCGCGCAGCGCGCACTGCGACAAGATTCCGGCGGGCCGGGCAAATTCCGCGGCGGACTCGGCGTTGCCAATGAAGTGTGCATGCGGCGCACCGCGACCATCCATGCGCACGTGGAGCGGACGATTTGCGCTCCCTGGGGACTGCACGGCGGGAAAGACGCGCTGGCGAATCGAATTTCGATTCAGCGTAACAACGGAAGCGTCGAAAAATTTTCCACGGGAAAAATCAAGCCGACCGAAATTGATGCCGGCGATTCATTTTTGATCGAAACGGCAGGCGGCGGCGGATTCTGGAATCCTTTGGAGCGTGATGCCGAGCGAGTGCTGGACGATGTGCGGGCAGGGTATGTGTCGCTCGAAGCCGCGCGGCGGGATTACGGTGTAGCGATTCAGCCGCGAGGTCGGCACTTCGAGTTGGACCTGGAGGCGACAAGAGTACTGCGAAAAACGCGGAAGTCCTCAGTGCTGAGTTCCGAGTGCTGAGTATCGGAATCCGCCACTCAAGACTCAGCACTCAGGACTTGGAACTTTTTTCATTCGTGAGGATGAAGTTCGTTGGATAACCTAGAGACAAGCCGCAACTCCCAAGTCGATGCCTTTACTGCCGAGGTGATCCGCAATGCTATGGTCGCGATCACCGATGAGATGAAATCCAATCTTATGCGCACGGCCTACAACATGATCATTTACGAAGCCGAGGATTTCACTGTCGGGCTTTTCGATGCTGACGGCAATACGATTTCAATCGGGCTCGGTTTGCCGATGTTCATCCGCGGTTTGTCCGATGCCATCAAGGCCAAGATCTCCTACTGGGGAAAAGAAAATATCTTCCCAGGCGACATTCTCCTCACCAATGATCCGCAGGTGATGGGCAGCCACCTCAATCACATGATTTTTACCCTGCCGGTCTTTCACGAGGGCGAGCTCGTGGCTTTTTCGTCGTCGATGGGTCATTGGCAGGACGTCGGCGGCGTCCTGGGCGCAGTCACGCGCGATATTTTTTCCGAAGGGCTGCAGATGCCGTTCGTAAAAATTTACAAGCGGGGCAAGCAGGACGACGAGCTCACGGCGATCATCCGCAGCAATTGCCGCCTGCCGGAGCTGGCGATGGGCGACTTCCGTGCCCAGATCGCTGCGATTCGGACCGGCGAGCGCCGCCTTATCCAACTCCTGCAACGCTACGGCGCCAACGCATTCAAGCAAAGCGTGCAAAGAATTTTCGACCAGAGTGAAAAGATCGCCCGTGCCGCGGTGGAAAAAATTCCCGACGGAGTCTATGAAGCCGAATCTTTCATGGACGACGATGGCGTGAATGTGGGCAAGCACGTGCCCATCAAAGTTCGCCTCGAAGTGCGCGGTGATGAGATGATCGTCGATTTGAGCGGCGTCAGCCCGCAAGTGGCCGGGCCATACAATTCGGGTACGACCGCAGGCCGCTCGGCGTCGGAGGTCGCTTTTAAATTTATCACAACACCGCTGCTTTTGCCGATCAACCACGGCTCGTTCCGGCCGCTCAAAGTGATTTTGCCGCCGGGCCGGATCGTAAGTGCGACGAAACCGGCGCCCGTGCGCACCTGGATGACTGTGCCGATGACTGTGGCGGATACGATTTTCAAAGCGCTCGCGCCGGCATGCCCCGAGCGGGTGATGGCCGGCCAACATGCCGATCTCGCGGTGCCGCGCACGTTTGGTCTCGACCCGAAGACGGGTCGCGCGTTTCACTTTCCCCAGACGCTTTCCGGCGGTGGCTGGGGTGCGCTCTTCGATAGAGACGGACAAAATGCAACGTTTTGCATCAACGACGGCGATACGCATAACACACCGGTGGAAGCGGGTGAAGGCAAAGGTCCGATTTTTATCGCGTACAGAAGGTTGCGCGAGGATTCCGGCGGGCCGGGCAAGTTCCGCGGCGGCCTCGGTGTGGAGCAAGAAGTTCGCGTCGTTGCGCCGGCAAGTGTCCAATCGGCCATGGAGCGGACGCATTGCGCGCCGTGGGGACTTCACGGTGGAAAAGATGCGATGGCCAATCGTTTCAGTATCGTGCGCAAGGACGGAACGGTGCAGAGACTGCCGACGGGTAAGACGACGGGTCATGTTGCGCTCGATTCCGGCGACGGTTTTCTGGTCCAAGTGGGGGGCGGTGGTGGATTTTGGCCGCCGATGGAACGGGATCCCGAACGGGTGCTCGCCGATGTCCGTTCGGGATACGTATCGATGGCAGCGGCGCGGCGCGACTACGGCGTGGTGATTCGCGCCGAAGGACGCAAGTTCGAGATCGACCTTGCAGCCACACGGGAATTGAGAGGCCAGTTGGATAATGTCCATTCGCACGCGAGCCATCATTTCTAAACTGTCATGATGAGCGTGAGCGAAGCATCTCCAGTTCATCACACGCAGAGTAGATCCTTCGCCTTCGGCTCAGGATAACAGTGCGCGTTTTTTGGGTAATTTACCTCCTGGCCTTCGGCAATATACCGTCCGCCAGGTAAAGAGAGAGGCGATCATGACGAAAAAATATTCACCTGCCGTAATCCCGCTGACTCGGGCCCTGGGAATGGCATTCTTGATGGTTGCTTTCGCCTCGCCAGGGTTTTCCCAGGAAGCGCGGAGCAAACTCCGTATTTCCTATCCCAATGTTTCCATTTGCTGTTTGGCTCTGTTTGCGGCGCAGCAGTGGAAGATTTTCGAGCAAAACGGGCTCGATGTGGAAATCATTCAGATGCGCTCGCAGGCGGCGAACTCCGCATTGGCGAGCGGCGATGTTCATTATGTCGCCGGGGTCGGCCCGAACTCGGTGGCGGCGACACTCAGGGGCTTGCCTTCCAAGGCGGTCTGGTTTGCCTCGGAATCATTGATCTACTCGGTAATGGCTCGACCCGAATTCAAGTCGCTCAAGGAACTACGCGGCAAGCGTATCGGGCTCACTGGGCTCGGCGGTACCTCTGATGTCGCGCTTAGAATCGCCCTGGAAGCGGTCGGCGAAAATCCTAAAGACTTCATTATTGTTGCTTTGGGGGCACCGCAGCTCATGAGCGGCTTGGAAAATGGAACCATCGAATCGGCGCAGCTCAACTCGCCGCTCAATTATCACGCCAAGAAAAAAGGGTTTCGCGAGTTGCTCGACATCAGCAGTTATGTGCAGATGCCGCTCGGCGGACTGACGGCGTCGAACGCCTCGATCCAAAACCGCACCAACGAGCTCAGGCGTGTGATCCGATCGCTGCAACTCGCCAAACGAACCTTGCTTCAATCGAAGGAGAAGGCGATGGATTTGATCATGCGCACCATTCGCGTGGACCGAGAAGTCGCCGACGAAATGTTTGCGGACAATCAGCGGAGCGCGGCTGGTAACGGTGTGCCGAGTCGTGAAGGCATGGAACAGATCGTAAAGTCGTTACAGCTTCTCGGACAATTTACCGGCAGGAAAATCGCCTTCGAAGAAATCACCGACGCGCGGATCGCCAGAGATGTGGCGAAGGAGCTCGGGTACAAAGTCGATTAGCTTCTCGACTTAAGTCACCGGCTTCTGAAGCACGTCCAGATATTTAGTCCGGATGCGGTGTTAAAAAAGTATGCAACCGCCTGTGGTACTCGCAGACCCAGCTCGATCGCGAGGTTTTTGGCGTCGAGCAGTAGGGGTATAACCTTCGCCCAAAAAACGAGATTCGTTTCGCTTTGCAACGGCAAAAGCTCGCCATAGCGCCACAAGGATGCCACTCGTCATCAACCTCTATCCTGAATACGGTTCAGCACCAAGAGCGATTCGGACTGACCGATATCAACGGGCTGGAAAATTATTTTCTTCTGAAATAGTGTGGCCAAAAGAGACGGAAACCAACAATGTTCGATGAGATCGACTGACTTTCTCTTTGAATGCAAATGAGGCGTAGTTTGATTTTGCTCAAGAAAGATTCCTCGCTGCGCTCGGAATGACAAGTATGTAGTGTTTGTCTTCTTTAAGGAAGCGAGCGATCTTCCGAACTGGACCAAGAGTTTGTCACTACAGATGGA
This sequence comes from Binatia bacterium, assembly GCA_035455905.1. Classification (GTDB taxonomy): domain Bacteria; phylum Desulfobacterota; class Binatia; order UBA9968; family UBA9968; genus DP-20. The sequence continues at coordinate 9,975 of DATIEH010000440.1, forward strand.
TCTACGAGGCACACTATGAGCGACCCTCATGCACTCCCAGAAACGCCTGAGCTTAAAGCACTGCACGCGCGTCTTTCAGAACACTCGCTGGCTGGCCATTGGCAGGCGCGCGAAAAGAATCCTGAGCTTGTGCCGTACCTTTGGCCCTGGTCGATGATTTATTCCTGCTTGATGGAATCGGGCGAGGTGGTTCGGCTCGGTGGCATCGACGATGCGGCGAAACGGCGCACGGTGCAGCTCGTCAATCCGGCGCTCGATACAAAGAAAGCAACCACGCGCACACTGCAGATGTCGATCCAACTCGTGAAGCCGGGCGAGCGCGCCGAGTGCCATCGCCATAGCGCGGCCGCGCTACGCTTCGTCGTCGAGGGCGACGGCACCGCCTATACCAATGTTGAAGGCGAAGAGATGCTGATGGAGCCGGGCGATCTCGTGCTGACGCCAAATTGGAGCTGGCATGATCATTTCAATGCTGGAAAAAGTAATGTCGTTTGGCTCGATGTGCTGGACTCGCATTTGACTCGTTATCTCGATGCCGGCTTCGAGGAAAACTACGCCGAAGGCCCGGCGCAGCCGATCGTCAGGGGCGATGGCGCCTGCAAGCAGCGCTACGGCGCGATTCGCCCGCGCATCACGGGTAGCAGTAGGGCGGCCTTGCCCTACAACTACAAATGGCGTGACACTCTGCAGGCGCTGAATGAAACCGCTGCTGCCGGCCCTTTAGACGCTCACGATGGCGTGTTGCTGCAATACAGCCATCCGCTCACCGGCGGCCCGACAATGCCGACGATCGGCTGTTGGGTGCAGATGATTTCCCCCGGCGAAAGCACGGCTGCGCATCGCCATACCAGCAGTACGATCTATCACGTCGTTGAAGGTGAGGGAGTTACCAGCGTAGGAAAATCAAAGTCCGCAATGAAAGATCTCACATGGCGAACGCGGGACTGTTTTTTCGTACCGTCCTGGAACTGGCATTCTCTCAAGAACGCATCGAGCAAAACCCCTGCAATTATATTTTCCGTAACCGATCGGCCGGTGCTCGAAAGTCTGGGGCTGTTCCGGGAAGAGGAATAGGTTTGCGATGATGGGAGTGGTGGAGTGTTGGAGTATTGGGTTTCCGGAACCAGTACTCCATCACTCCGATGATGAAAGGACTTGTCATGCCACGACAATACAAATGCATTTCCGCCGACGGGCATATCGATCTCAATCCCGATATCTGGCGCGATCGGGTGCAAATTAAGTATCGCGAGCGCGCGCCCAAGCGGATCAAGATGCCGAACGGCTCCGACGCTGTCGTGATTGACGGCGGTAAGCCGAATACCATCGGGATCACGCGCAGCGTGCGCGTACCGCACGCGGACCTCGCCAAGCAAGTACCGACGTTCGAAACCTGCGCCGGCACGGGGACGCCCGAGCAACGTTTGGCGGAACAGGATCAGGACGGCATTGATTGCGAAATTCTCTTTTCACAGATCACCTTTGTGCTGCGTCAGACCAAAGACGATGATCTTTATCGCGATTGCATCCGCGCCTATAACGAGTTTCTCGCCGAGGAGTACATGGCGCCGGCGCCGGATCGATTGATTTGTATGGGCACGCTGCCGACCACCGGCGTGGATGACGCAATCAAAGAGCTGGAGCACTGCGTCGATCTCGGAATGAAAGGCGTGAAGCTCGATCGTTATCCCAGCGGCAAGAGTTATCCGACGCCGGAGGACGATGAATTCTGGGCAGCGGCGCTCGATTTGGGAATTGCGCTGACCAATCACAACACCGGCAACATGGGATCCGGAAGAGGGGAGCCGGATTTTTTTTATCCGAAAGACCCGGGTCACGATGTGCATCAGAAAGACGCTTTTAAGTTTTTCACGCGATTTACCAACGATTGCATGACCGCTTCATTGCAAATGGCCTTCGCGGGTGTGTGGGACCGTTTTCCCGAACTGAAATTCTACTGGGCGGAAACGATGATCGGCTGGCTCGAGTACGGACTGTGGCAGGTGGACGATCACTACAAACGCTATATCGGCATGATCCATGAAGCCTGGGGACTGCCGAAATTGGAGCGCATGCCGAGTGAATACCTGAAGGACCGTAACTACTGGGGCTTTCTCCGTGATCCGATGGGCATCAAACGGCGTCAATGTATCGGGTATGACAAAATTATGTGGGGCACGGACTTCGCCCACGCGGCGAGCGATTTTCCTAATTCGCAAAAATATCTGGCGGAAGATTTCGCCGGAGTGCCGGAAAACGAGTTGCGAGCGATGTTGGTGGATAATTGCGTGAAATATTTCCATTTGGATGGTAGGGGCGATTCATGAATCGCCCCTACGTGCGTGGGGTAAGAACATCTGGGGTGCATGACAATGGACAAGGCAATGATTGACGTTGGAACCACCCACGAAGATCTCGAGCGTTTTCTCGCCTCCCATCATCTCGTCGGCGCGGGGCTCAGACGTGAAGGACGCGCCGTGCCGCGGCAGGGCAACACCTCGGCGCACTGGAAGTGGGACGGCATTTATCGCGGCCTCATGCGTTCTGGAGAGATCGTCACCGTCGGCCCTAATGGCATGACCGGTATGCGCTCGGTGGTTGGCATCGAAGCGAAAAAATTTCCCATTTGGATGAACGCGCAAATTTTAATGCCCGGGGAACGCACCCAGTGTCATCGCAACTTGCGGAGCGAAACCCGGCTTGTCTGCCAGGCACCGAAGGATGCGGTGTTTGTCTGCGAATACGAAGCTTACCCGATGGAAAGGGGTGACGTGATCGTCAGCCCGGCATGGACGTATCACGATCATTGGAACAAGGATACGACGCCGGCAATTTGGATCGACGGCTACGACAATGGCTATAACCCAAACGTAAATATCAATGAGCGCATGCCCGACGACCAGCCATACGAAGAAATAAAAAAGCCCGCCGCCTACGGACAGCGCACCCTAGGATTGGCGCGGCCGATACCGAAAGAAGCGCCGTTTCCGCTGCCGCCGATGTGCTATCCGTGGGCAGATACATACGGCGCTTTGACCGCGCTCAGAGAAAACGGCGAGATTGATCCTTACGATGGCATCATGATCATGCTTGCAAGCCCGGTCGACGGCGGGCCGACTCTGCCAACCATTGCGTGGCAAGCGCAGTTGCTAAGCAAAAGGCAAAAGACGTTACCGCACCGCCACAACAGCACGAGTTTCTACTTTGCTTTCGAAGGCGCGGGCGCCGTGGTGATCGAAAATGAGCGCTTGGAGTATGAGCAAGGCGATATCTTCGCCGTGCCGGCGTGGAAATGGCATCATCACGAGAATGCTCGCGAGGCTGACACGATTTTGTTCTCCATCGACGATTGGCCGGCAATGAAAAAACTTGGCTTCTATATGAAAGAAGAAGCCAAAGGTTTTTGAAAGCTGGCTGGTTTTTTTTCGCGTCTGACACGCACGAGCTGTTGGGGGGGAAATTGCTCCTTCGATTACACTCGGGACAGCTTCGAAAGCCGACCATTCATCACCACCTCGAACGATCTTCTCCTGTAGGATGAGGTGAAAACCTTACCGCGTTTTCCTGGCAAGGCGAAGATGGCTATCCGGTCAGACACCTCACTGATTGTGCGAGGAACATCATCGTGATTGCGACGGATCCTGTAGAGACGACCGGCGGTCGCTCGGAACTTTAAATCCGCATTGCCTGTAGCCACTGCGGCAACTTTCGTGTAAGAGAAAGCCGCGATGGACAAAATCGGGTCGGCTTCCAGTACTGCCGCTACGCCGCGCATCAGCACGGAAACTGCCAGAGTCGCCGTCCGCCTGCGCGGTTTGTGGAAAACTTATCAGGGCAGTAACAAGCCGGCCGTGCAGAATCTATCCCTCGACGTACACGACGGTGAGATCGTCACTTTGCTTGGGCCCAGCGGTTGTGGCAAGACCACGACCTTGCGCATGGTTGCAGGATTGGAAACACCAGATGCCGGCGACATTTTTTTCGGCGACCAGGCAGTGGTGATGAGCTCACGCCGGTTTTCGTTGCCACCCAACAAACGCAATGTCGGCATGGTGTTTCAGTCCTACGCCATCTGGCCGCACATGAGCGTGGCGCAGAACGTCGCATTCCCGCTCAAAGCGCGCAGATTTTCCAAAACGGAAATCACCGAACGGGTGCAGCGCGCGCTCGATCTCGTCGGATTGTCAGGATTCGAAAGTCGCCCCGGCCCTTTGCTGAGCGGCGGCCAACAGCAGCGAGTGGCGTTTGCGCGCGCACTGGTAACCGAGCCGCGAGTTTTGCTGTTGGATGAACCGTTCAGCAATCTCGACGCGAAGCTCCGCGAGCAGATGCGCATCAGCGTCAAGCTGCTACAAAAACGGTTGAGGGTCGCGATGCTGTTCGTCACCCACGATCAGATCGAGGCGCTAAGTTTATCGAACCGCATTGCATTGATGAATTTCGGCGTGGTGCAACAGCAAGGCGAGCCGCGGCTTTTGTACGAATCCCCGGTTAATGAATTTGTCCGGGATTTTGTCGGCAGAACCGTTTTGTTCAAAGGTCAGGTGCAGAGCAGCAACCCTTCGGGCCAGGTTGCGATTGCCATAGCGGGCGCGCACGATTGCGTGGTGTTCGGCCGCAGTTACAATCCGAACGGCATAAAAAACGGCGATCCCGTGTTCATCGCGGTTCGTCCGGAGGACGTAGAGATTCAGCCTGCGCTTAGCGCGACGATGCCATCGGGAATCAGCGCTGGTACGGTAAAAACCACGCTTTTCGTTGGCGAGAGAATCGAGTATCAGGTCGAGGTCGATGACCAAGGCCTGATGATGATTTATGGCGAGCGCCACCAACCGATTGACGAGGGAAAAAGAGTTTGGCTCAAATTACGACCCGAGGGGCACAGCGCATGGTCAACGGATTGGTCGCATAAGGGAGAGTAAGGAGATCTATGAACGTTCGAGTAATATCTGGCGAGTGCTTGCCGCGACGAAGATTATCCAACCGGTCGTTCCGATCCGTCGCATCGGTGGGACCACTATTTGTTTTGCTCACCTTCAGTGCTGGTTTCGCCGCTGCGCCAGCAAACTTTGAACAGGAGTGGTCGAAGCTGAGCGCCGCGGCGAAACAAGAGGGTACGCTCTCGATAGCTTCAGGTGGCGCGCCGTCGCGTCAGTATCGGCCGGTGGTCGATGTGTTCTCCAAAAAATTCGGCGTCAAAGTCGAGGTCTCAACCGGTAACGCCACCGACACCGTTAATCGCGTGCTCGCTGAGCGAAAAGCCGGAAGATACATCATGGATGTGGCATTGATCAGCAGCCGGGAGAACAACCAGAGGCTGGTGCCGTCGGAATCGCTGGTCCCGTTCACACCATTGCTTATTCATCCGGAAGTTGTGGACACTTCGGGCTGGTACCTCGGGCGGCACTGGTATGCCGACAAAGCGTCCGCGTACGTCTTCATTTATCATGTGACCAAAGAGGACCAGTACGAGAGTTGGTACAACACGGACAAACTCAAGGAATCCGATATTGCGGCGATAAGACAACAAACCGACTTTTTCGACCCGCGCTGGAAAGGAAAAATCCTCGGCCAGGGAATGGGCGATCCTTCGGGAATACGCCAGATGATCGACAGTTATTTTGAGCCCGACCGAGGCCAGGAATGGGTACGGACGTATCTGCTCAATGCGGGGGTGACGTTTTCGGATGATCGGAGAATCCTTGAAACATGGCTGGTGGGAGGAAGATTTCCGCTCCAGGCGGTCGCCACGGGAACCGAGGAACTCACCGCACTGGCGAAAAAAGGTTTGCCAATCAAGCAGATTTTTTTGCCCAAGCAAGTAGGCTTGGTTCGGGCCGGCGGCTCCGGCTGCTGCATTTCAGTATTTTCCAATGCGCCTCATCCGAACGCGGCCAAGCTCTTCGTAAATTGGTTTTTATCCAAAGAAGGGCAGACATTGACGCACACTCTCGTGCCGAATATCGATCGCTCGTCTTTGCGCAACGACATTCCTTTTGGAGAGGTCACGCCCGACCAACGGCGAAAAGCCGGCGTCGAGTACGCGTTTCCCGATGCCGATCCCAAATTCGCCGCACGCCAGGAAGAGGCGCAAAAGTGGATTTATAAGATTTGGGAGACCAG
>DATIEH010000441.1:0-6935 GCA_035455905.1 Binatia bacterium
GCCGTCGTCAATCTTCGTATTGCGCCCGGCGAATCGACGGCGAGCGCGACTCAATATGTCCGCCACATGATCGCCGATCCCGCGGTAACAATTCTGCCACCGGGCGTGCAACTGGAGCCCTCGGCGGTATCGAGTACCGATAGCACAAGTTTCACAGTCCTCCATAAAACCATTCGTCAAACGATTCCGACGGCCGTGGTAGCGCCGGCTCTGCTGATTGCCGCGACCGATTCGCGCCACTATCGCAGCCTGACGACAAATATTTTTCGCTTTCTGCCGGTAACAGTCGGACCAAACGATATCGATAGATATCACGGTATCGATGAGCGGATCTCGGTCGAGGACTACGAGCGGTGCATCCGATTTTATGCACAGCTGATCATCAACTCCAATGCGCCGATGCGTTGAGATTCGCGCCGCTTAGGTTCGACTAATCTGCCAATTCGTTAAGCGAAAATTAAGAAACACGTAGCCGATCACCGCGAGCGCCACTGCCCCCGCGCTAATCGCCACGGGCGCGCTCGTCCATTCGGCGATAAACCCCGCTTGCATGCCACCGAACTCGCGCAAGCCGCCGCCGGTCAAACCATAAAAACCAGAAACGCGACCGCGAAAAGCTTCTTCCACCCGCAGTTGAATCGATGTGTTGAGCAACGTTTCGAACAATGTGCTCAAGGCGCCGACCGCGACCAAAAAACCGAAGGCGAGCCGGGCATCGCGACTGACGGCGAACGAGAACAAGCAACTGGTAAAACCGACGAGGAGAGCGACCATGCGCGCTGGTTTCGCTTCCACGCGGCCGAGACTCGCTAGAGTAAATGACCCGATAATTGTGCCGAGTCCGGGGCCCGCCGATATAAAACCAAACCCCGATGCGCCCAGTTGCAGAACATCTTTCGCAAACACCGGCAGGAGTGTCACGTAAGAGCGTCCGAAAATATTAAAAATCGCCGAAACGGTCAGAAAGGTCATAATGACATTTTCCCGCCGCACGTATCCGAAGGCCTCGGTGAGACTTTGAATCACGCTCGCGCGTTGATTCTGCACAACATTCGGCACATCCATACGCATGAGCGCACCGATTACCGCCAAATAGCTGATGACATTGACGTAAAAACAGCCGTCAATACCGATCCGGGAGACCGACAAGCCGACCAGGCTCGGACCGAGCAGACCCGCGCCGTTCCAAGTCACGGCATTCAATGCCAGCGCATTGACGAGGTCTTCGCGGCTTACTAACTGGGGCAGGAGCGCTTGACGTACGGGCTGCTCGAATGCCCAGGTTGTTGAGGTAATCGCACCAAGAACAAAGATATGCCAAACGCGAATGGTATGAGTGGAAACCAGCAGCGCCAACGCTAAAGCGGTCAGAGCCGAGATCCACTGGATCGCCAGCATGACTTTACGACGGTCGATGCGATCCGACATGATGCCGCCGAGAATAAAAAAGCTCAGCAGCATCACCATTCTGAGCGAGCTGAAAAGACCGAGGTAGAATGGCGAGGACGTCAGATCGAATAGCAACCAGCCCTGCGCAATTCCTTGCATCCAAGAACCGACATTGGAAACAAAGTAACTGGACCAAAACCAGAAATAGTTTGGGTAACTGAGGGCGCGAAAAGCCCCGGAGCTGCGAAACCTTGCCACCCCTATGTCATCCTACGTGAGTGAATTGTTGACGCTGCTACATCACCGGAAACGCACCCGAACCCAGTGAAAGCGGCAGGGAAATAGCGCGGCCGCTTACTGCAACGCCCTAGGATACATACGCTTGGGATTTTCGAACATCAGCTTCCGCTTGGTCTCTGCCGCCACGTCCTCCCGCGCCATGAATTGTTCGATGTTCTCGCGAAATTCCGCGCGCGGCTCGTGCGGAAAATCAGTCGCGCAAAACAAGATATCGTCGCGTAGCAGAGCGGCGATTTGCGCAATGCTTCGGTCTTCCAGCTCGCAATGGATGAAAATACGGCCGCTTTTTAGATGCTCAGAGGGCAATACTTTGCATTCTGGAGCTTGCGCGCTGCGATGTTCATACTCCATATCCATCCGTTCCATCAGGTACGGCACCCAGCCGCAGCCTGCCTCCGCATAAGCGATCTTGAGCTTCGGAAAGCGATCGAACACGCCGCCATAGATCATACTCGTCATTTGAATCATTTGGCCAAAGCCATGACTCAAAGTGCGAACTTCGATCAGCTTGTCGAAGCCATCGACGCCAATGCCTTGCGTCGGCGCTGCGTGAACCGCGAGCAGAGCGTCGAGCTCCTGCGCTGCTTCATAAACCGGAAAATACTTCGGATCGCCGAAAGGTTGGCGCAATCCGACCGCCGGCAGAACGGCGCCGACGAAGCCCAACTCCTTGACGGCGCGTCTGAGCTCCTCGATCGCGTCCGGAATCGACTGCAGCGGAATGAGCGCCATCCCTTTGAGACGTTCTTCCGGCTTCGTAAAGGTCTCGTAGAGATAATTATTATATCCCTTGGCAATCACACAAGCCCAATCCTTATCCCTAATCAGGCCGAAGGTGAGGCCGGCGGTGGGATATAAAACCGACCACGCAATCTGATCTTCGTCGAGAAAGTCTTGCCACTCTTTTAGACTTCCCTTGGCGATATACCGCCCTTGACCGTCCGCTACCCTGCGCGCTTGGCGATGAAAGCCATCGAGGGTTGGAAAAAACGGAAACGACAAGAGATCTTCACGGTTTTGAAATGGTTTGGGCAAAAATTCCAACAACTCCGAATCGCTCTCGACCACATGCCCATCAGCATCGATGAATCCTTTAATGTTGAGCATCTTAACCTCGTTTTTTAATCTAATTTCTCGCTTACGAAATCCTTGAATTCCATGCTCGTCAGCTCGATAAATCGCTGGACAAACCAAGAAAATTTTCGTTGCCTGGCGCAGCCCGGCTGATAAAACCTTGGCCGGTAATTTTGCAACCCATGTCTTACCGCAAGATGCGCTTGGTTTCCAGAAACTCGCGCGCGACTTCCCGCGCGGGCCGCTTCTCGCCATCCACGGCGTAGTTGAGTTTGCGCATTTCGGCAACGCTCAGAATCCCGCTAAGCTGACGTAGCGCGGCGCGAATTTCCGGATGCTGTTCCAAAGTGACCCGTCGAATCACCGGCACGGCATCGTAGGGCGGGAAATAATGTCGATCGTCCTCTAGTTGGACCAGGCGGTAACGGGAAATCAAACCATCGGTAGAATTGCCCGCAATCAAATCCACCTGCTTTTCTGCCAACGCCCGATAAGTCAACGATAAATCCATCTCGCGGATTTCTGCAAAGTGAAATCCATACGTCCGAGCGAAGCCGGGAAAACCGTCGGCGCGCGACATGAAGTCCTGCCCGAAACCGGCTCGCCATTGCGGAGAAATCTTCGCGGCATCACTGATGGTTTTCAAGTTGAACTTATTGGCATCGTCACCGCGCACCAGCACGGCGAAAGTATTATTGAAGCCAAGCGGCTCGGTCCACTCCACTTTAAACCGCTCTGCATAGTCCTGCTTCACTCGGCGCAAAACTTCCGCCGGATCGGTGATCGGCTGGCTCTTCAATATTGCCAGGAGCGCAGTCCCCGTATACTCCACGTAAGTATCGATCTCTCCGGCGACCAGAGCTTCATGCGCAAGGTTGCCGCCCAGATCAAACCGACGCGTCACCTGGAGCCGGGTGATGTTTTCGATGGTTTGCGCGAGAATCTCGCCCAGAATCACCTGCTCGGTAAAGTCTTTCGAACCGACCGCGATTCGGCCCGAGCTCCCTCCGACAACAAAATACACAATCAGTATGATGGCGCATAAGACAGCGACACTGGCGATGATGATTTTTTTGGCCGAACGGCGAGTCCGTCGGCCCAGCTGTATCGTTCTCTCGAAATATCCCAGCGCCAAATCCGCGGCGATCGCGATCAAAGCCGCCGGTACCGCGCCGGCGAGGATCAGAACATTGTCGTTTGCTCGCAAGCCGCGAAAAATGTACCGCCCTAAGCCGCCGGCATCGATCGCTGCCGCGATCGTCGCTGTGCCCACGCAGATCACCGTCGCCACCCGCACACCGGCGATAATGACTCCGAGTGCGAGCGGCAACTCGACCTGAAAAAGGAGCTGGCGGTCGGTCATCCCCATGCCGCGCCCGGCATCGCGAATCGCCGGGTCCACCGAGCGAATTCCGGTAAAGGTGTTGCGGATGATCGGCAATAGCGCGTAGAGCACCAGCGCGACTATTGCGGTGCGCGCGCCAATGCCGCCGAGAATCTTTACATGAAACAAGTAAATGTTCAGAGGAATGAGAAAGCCAAAAAGCGCCAGGCTCGGCACCGTTTGCATAATATTGGCGAAGCCCAGAACCGGTTTACTCAGCGCCGGCTTTCGAGTCAGCAGAATCCCGAGGGGCACCCCGATCAAGATCGCAATGCCGGTCGAGACGGCAACCAGAAAAAGGTGTTCGAGAGTCAGCGTGACCAGCTCGCCGACGTTGCGTGACAGGAATTCGGCCAGGCTCACCCAGAGCTCCCGGTGCTCTGCGCGTCATAGAAGCATTCGGCGAACGCGCGCGCTTCCGGATGAGCCGATCGCAGCAGCGCAGCGGGCACATCCAACAGCACCAGTTGTCCGTCTTTGAGCAGCGCGATGCGCGTGCCGAGTACAAATGCTTCGGCGATGTCATGAGTGACAAAGATCATGGTCTTCTTGAGTTCCCGCTGAAGCGATTTGAACTCGCGCTGGATTTCGCGCCGAGTAATCGGATCCAACGCACCGAATGGTTCATCAAGCAAGATGATCGGCGGGTCAGCGGCCAGCGCGCGCGCGACGCCGATCCGTTGGCGCTGCCCACCGGAAAGTTCGCGGGGAAATCGCTCGGCGAATCGATCAGCATCCAGACCGACTAGCGATAACAGCGCACGCGCGCGCTCGCGAACCCGCTCCGGCGCCCAACCCTCCAGCCGCGGCACAACGCCGATGTTTTCCTCGACCGTGAGATGCGGGAACAAGCCTATTTCCTGGATCACATAACCGATGCGCCGGCGCAGCCGGATGGGATCCCAGTCCGTCGTGGGCTTTTGCTCCACGCGCACTTCTCCTGCAGTCGGATCGATGAGCCGGTTGATGAGCTTCATCGTCGTGGTCTTACCCGAACCGCTGCGGCCTAGTAACACCAGAGTTTCGCCCTCCTGGACTCGCAAATTTAAATTGGAGAGGAGCGTTTTACCGTCTGGCAGTGTAAAGCCGACATCGTGAAATTCGATGGCGGTATCAGCGTTGTTCATCAATTATCGAAACCGGGTCGCATCAAATGTGTTTTTCTTTTATAGTTTCTTGAGCCATGAGACAAGGAAACTTCCCACCCTTCTTTGCCCTTGAGCAGATGGATCAATGGCAAATGCGGGAACCAAACATTTGGTCGCGCCGAGAGGCAGAAATCGATTCCAACCCAAGCTTGTCGATTCTAACGACTTTGTGGGATCAGCCGCGCTGGCTGGAAGCGTATCATCTTTATGATCAACACGGTTCAGAGCTGTTCGAACAGATCTGTGAGCTCCCGGAATATTATCTCACCCGGACGGAAAACGGGATTCTCGAGCGTCACGCAGCTGACGTGATCGACCACGCCCCGGTAGCCTGTGTCGCCGAGCTCGGCGCGGGCTATAGTAAAAAGACAATCCACCTACTAACCGAGCAGCTGCGCCAACGCGGCGCCGCGATTTTTGCGCCGATCGATGTGAGTTTCGCCGGACTTGTCGCTTCGCGCGACGCCGTTCAGCGCGCATTTCCGGCGATCGATTTTCACGGCTTACATGCGCGTTATGAGGAAGGCTTTGCTGCGATCGATAAAGGTTTGCCTACTCTCTTTGTGTTTCTCGGAAGTACGATCGGCAACTTCAATCACACGGATTTTCCGCGTTTTTTTCGCGCTCTCTCCGCCGCCATGGGACCCGATGACTATCTTTTGCTTGGCGCCGACCGAATCAAGGATTCGACAATCCTCGAAAAAGCCTACAACGACAGCCGCGGCATTACCCGCGAGTTCATTCTCAATGCCTTCGATCACATCAATCGGCTGCTAGAAAGCAACTTCCAGCGCGGGAAAATGCGTTACTATTCATGGTTCAATCCGGAATGGCAGCAAATTGAAATGTACGCTGTCGCTGTTGAGGAACACGAAATCAGCTTCCCGACCGTAGGCGCGTCCTTTGGCTGGCGGAAAGATGAGAAAATCCTGGTGGAGATCAGTCGAAAATTCGATCCGATCCGGCTCCAAGAACAGCTCCGTTTCTTCGGCCTCTGCCCGATCGAACACTTCACCGATTCCAATGAATGGTTTTCTGTTCTCCTGTTCAAAAAACAGAGCTGACCTGGGCGCCCGGCGCTTGTGGTAAGTCCCGGAGCCTGTGCGTCCGCCAACATGGCAGGGAATCGCTGAGTGCCCAGCTAATTTTGCTCGTAATTAAGATTACTGAAGCGAATGAATCCGTGGTGCGATCAGAAGATCCTCGGTATGATATAGGTCTTTCCATCCCAACCATTTTTCGATCTAAAATCTCGCAGGTATTCTTCTATCAGAAATTGTGCTTCCTGTTCCGAAATAATCCCACTTGTCCGCGCAGATGCTATAGTTTTTCCCCAGATCCGCTGCTCGATCTCTTTCCTGTTCACCTTCTCCTCCAGTTGGAAAATCCATACCCTATACCATGAGATTCACTGAAAGCCAAATCTGGCCAGGCGCTGTCGCGAGTCACCTCTTCATCACCTGCCCGGTAACCGCCGTCAGTTCGAGTTTTTATCGTCAAGCGGATACTCAGATCGTCGCTCCGGTTCAGAGACACACGGAACCTCGCGATCATCTACTGGCTAATCGATTTCTCAGGTTTATCGGAGCTTTCATAACCGCGCCCTTTGATCCGGTAAACGCCTGCTGGACTTAAAAACA
>DATIEH010000442.1:0-4932 GCA_035455905.1 Binatia bacterium
TCTCGCTCTCTTTTTTATGGAGCATCAGCGGATAGTTTACCAAAGCTGGATTGTAGAGAAGTCCACCTTTTCGATCGGCTGCAAACCGTTTCTCGAGTAGGCTAGGCGCATATCGAAGAAATTAAGGAATGTGCAGGTCCAAAACCAACTCTCTGATGACCAATAGAGCGGTGGAACTCGCTTACTGCTTCACTTCACATCGCGTGCGCAACGAAAGCCGATGCCGTCGTTGCGCGTGGACGGATTCGCATGCCATCGTTTGGCCGAGCCCAACCGCTCCGCCGGTTCGTACCAGCTAGCACCACGCAGCACTTTACTCGTTCCGGAATCCGGCCCCTTGGGGTTGCGCACATCACCCTCGGGGAAGCTTTCGGAAAACCAATCAGCGACCCATTCCGTTACATTGCCAGCGAGATCGAAGATCCCGAACGGGCTCCTGTCATTGGCGTGGGACCCAACCCGCGCGAGACCGTCTCGATAAACCGGCTTTTCGGATTGTTTGCCGTAGCGGGCGCTCTCTGGCCTCGGAGGATCATTTCCCCAGGGATATCGACGTTCGTCGTTGTCGCGTGCGGCCTTCTCCCACTCTGCTTCCGTCGGCAAGCGTTTGCCGGCCCAACGGCAGTAGCCGCTCGCATCCTGCCAATTGACGCCGATGACCGGAAGATCGCTCCCGTTCTTCAGGTCGACCGTGTCCCATTCATCAGGCGGTTTTAGATTGCCGGTGTCTTTCATAAAGGCCGCGTACCGCGCCACCGTCACTTCATAGCGATCGAGATAAAACGCGTCGAGGAAGATCTCGCGCCGCGGCGATTCTTCATCATCACCCATGATAAACGTGCCCGTGGGAATCAACGCTGCCGGCGCCCCATCGTTGCCGACAATTTCCGTACGAGAGCGCATCCGCATAGCGAAAAGAACCATGCTGACCACGATGCCGGTCAAAAACAATGCTGCAAGACTCTGTTTGACACGTTTGCGCCTAAGAGAACTCGCGATCCGATGTACTTCCGCCGCCACCGCCGCCGGCAAGCTCCCGTCGGATTGCAGAAAGGTGATGGCCTTGATCGACGCGGGCAAGGCCTCGATCGGCGTTTTCTCGAGCATCACTGGCAAAATTTTCTTTCCGGCTTTGTCGGCGATGTCCAACTCTGTCAGCGTATAACTTCCGGCGTCGACGGCGTTGGGGCTGATCAAAAACAAAAAGAGCCGCGACTTTTCGACCGCGGCGCGAATGCGATTGTGATACTCGTCTCCCGCGGGCAACTCCGCGCGGTCGAAAAACACACTGTGGCCCTGATCGCGCAATGCGAGATAGATTGCCTTCGCTGACTCGATATCCGGGGAGGCGTAACTGAGAAAAATCTTCATGACGATCGGGTTTACTCTAAAGCAAAAGGATCTAGCCCGCGAAGGCCGCGGCAAATTTTCAAGTGAATCGCACCCGATCGAATCGCGCAGCGTCAGTGCACCATCGCGGTTTCCTGTCCCGGATGGAGCAGTAATTTCTGCACGCGCCAATTTAGAACTTCCGCGACGTAGAGCTCGTTTTCCGAGGGGCAAGCCATTTCGTGAACCCAGCCGAACTGTTTCAATTGCTTTCCGGCCTCTCCGAGCACTCCGAGAACCTTGCCGTCGAGAGTCAATTTATAAATTCGTCCTGGATACGCATCGGCGCTGTACAAAACCTGGCGTGGACCGGGCGTAATACAGATCGCCCATGGCGCGCCGGGAGCTTGTGTTCCTTTGATGTCCTCGGGCGGCTTATTGCCGATCGCGGCGTGCGCCGTGTTGTGATCGAAAGGCACATCGATCTTCACTTCGCGAAGAAATTTACCATCGCCGTCGAACACCTGAATTCTGCCGTTGCCGCGGTCGCCAACGTAGATATTTCCTTGCGCATCGGCGGCAATGGTATGCGGGGTATTGAACTCGCCCGGTTTATCACCGCGCTCGCCCCATGACTTCAGCCAGTTTCCGTTTTTGTCGACCTTGGCAATGCGCGAATTGATGTACCCATCGCTGATATAGGCGTTACCCGCCGCATCCCAGGCTACATCGGTCGGCTGGCGGAACCGCCCGTCTTCATGCTTGGGCGGCGTTGGGCTGCGCTTGTGCGGGGCCGCTTCGTCGGAGGCTTCCTGCTTGCGGCCAAACACCATATCCACACGCCCATCGGGAGTGAACTTCACCACCATGTCGGAGCCTTTATCGGTGGTCCAGATATCATCTTGTTTGTCGATTCTGACCGTATGCGCGAACGCCCATGCATAAAGATTCTTCCCGATCTCGCGCAGATAACGGCCGTCGGGGGCAAACTCTAGAAGCTGCGATGCGGCCGCGCCGAACGCCGGGCCATTGGTATTACCACGTGAATAAACGAAGACGTGTTTCTTCGAATTGACGGCAACACCGGCGACTTCACCAAAGTACATGTTTTGCGGCAGACGAATCGCGTTGGGAACTGATTCGTACGGAATTACCGGCACCGATTGAGCGTTCACGGTCGAGGCGAAAAACAAAACTATGAGAATCAACCAGCGATTCATAAACACCTCCGATCTAAATTGCTCCCGCTATTCATGACGTGGCTTGCTTTAACGCGATCAAGGAGAGTTGGCAAGGTAAAATTTCGCCTCGCGGAGGTGATGTTGGCTCTATGCTCTAAACTTACTGTCGTATTCCCCCCTCGGGCACCGTGCCGCCCCAAAGCTCCTTTAGAAAACCGTTTTTTTCCAACTGCTCGACGAAACTGTTGTTGAAGATCTCATTCGGCTTGCGCCGAATCATCGCACCGTCTTGCCGGGCAAGCTCGAGGGTATCGTTGACCATTTTTGCCGGCACCCGCATACGCCGATTGATAAGGTCTCTGGCATAGGTCTCATAGGCTGAACGCAGCGTATCGGCATCAGTAATTCTCAACGTCCTGCCGACCGCATTCATAGCGAGTTGCGGATTTTTTTCGACGAAATAAATGGATTCTGCCAGAGCAGCCACCGCTTTTTGGACCATTTCCGGCCGCTCTCTCAAGCTCCTGGAGTTGGTGAACAGTGAGCTGTAAATAAAGGGAAAGCCAAGATCGGTCAGTCTGTAAATGACGTTGAAGCCGTCCTTCCGGCCGCGCGCGTCGAGGGGCGGCTGGATCAGCGTCGCTTGAAAAACATCCTGCGTTAGCGCTGCATACCGCTCCGCCGGAGTGCCACCTACCGGGGCCAGTGTGACTTCTTTCTCGTTAAGGTTAAACTTCTTGAGAAATTCCTTGGCCAGACGGTAAGTGAAATCTCCGGGTCGAGTGACGCCGATGCTTTTGCCTTTCAGATCGGCGGGCCTTTTAATGTCTTTGCGCGCGAGGACAACGTACGGAAGACCGATCAACAGGGCCGCCACCAGCTTGCCGTCTGCTCCCGCGCCAATTCTGGCGATGTTGGCATCGGCGTTACAGTAGAGAAAACTGATTTCATCCGAAGCGAGCGCTGCCATCGCGACATTGCCGCCACGCACCACGACATGCTCGGCAGAGATTCCATACTTGTCGAACAGCCGATTGTCGAGTGCGGTGTAAAGATGAATGAAACCGCCGGTGACAGCGCAGGTACCGATTCGGACTTTCATCGGCGCCTCAGCCGGTTTCGCGAGGTATGGATTGCTTAACCCAGAAGCACCGATAGTTTGCCATGCGTAGACGACCAAAGTGGCTAGGGTGGCGGCGATCTTTCGCCGGCTCATAACGTGCATTAGGTTGCCTCCGAGGTTAAACAGAATTGACCCGCCGAAGAGTTTCTTGCATGCTCTCCCAAATGCCGGCTTGCGGGATTTTCCCTAGGCTGGAAATTAGCCTATAGTACGCTCACAGGTGAGAGATGGAAAACAACCGGGAGTTTTTTAACCTTTACAGTCACGGCTTTATTCGCGTTGCAGTGGGAGTGCCTGAAGTTCGTGTCGCAGATGCCGCCTTTAACGCGGCACGCACCATAGAGCTCATGGAAAGAGCCGAAGGTGAGCGGGCCGTGCTCACGCTTTTTCCCGAATTGGGGCTTTCGGCCTATTCGTGCGATGATCTGTTTCATCAGCGGGCGTTGCTCGATGCCTCCATGACTAGGCTGCAGCGTATTCTTGAAGCATCGAAACAGCTTGCCCTTGTCGCCGTGGTCGGCATGCCGCTGCAAGTCGATCATCTACTCTTTAATTGCGGCGTGGTGCTGCATAAGGGAAAAATCCTCGGCGTTGTACCGAAAACCTACTTGCCTAATTACCGCGAATTCTACGAGCCGAGGCAGTTTGCTCCGGCATCCGCCGCTCACAGTTCGACGGTCGAACTATTCGACCAGAAAAATATCCCCTTCGGCCAGGAAATTCTGTTCAAATCGGCAAACGATCCCGCCTTCACCTTTTTTGTCGAGATCTGCGAGGATCTTTGGGTACCGATTCCGCCGTCGTGCAAGGCCGCGCTCGCTGGCGCTACCGTCATTCTCAATCTCTCCGCATCGAACATTACGATCGGCAAGACAGAGTATCGTCACAACTTGGTCGCCAATCAGTCCGCGCGCTGTCTCGCCGCATACTTGTACACGGCCGCAGGCACCGGCGAATCCACAACCGACCTTGCGTGGGATGGCCATGCCATGATTTACGAGAACGGCGATCTGCTCGCCGAATCGGAAAGGTTTCGCTACGACTCGCATTGGATCACCGCCGACATCGATCTTGAACGGCTCAGCCAGGAACGGATGCGGCAAAACAGCTTCGGGCAGAGTATGCAGCGCTACGCTGATGACTTGCGCAGTTTTCGCCGTGTGAGCATCGATATCGAGCTGCCGACCAGTGGGCGTTTGCTCTGCAATCGGCAAATCGAACGTTTTCCTTATGTCTCCGCGGACCCGGAGTTGCGCAATCGCCGTAGCTATGAAGCATACAACATTCAGGTGCAAGGCC
>DATIEH010000443.1:0-7700 GCA_035455905.1 Binatia bacterium
TGCGAGTGTCCCTCGTGGTAATTCTCATTCCGTTCGCTTTGACCTACGGCGGATTTCCACTGGAGGTCGGGGCGTACCGGCCTGCCTTACCGCTTAGCATTCCGATCCTCGCTATCTGGCTGGCTGTTGGTTGGCTATTGGGCGAAATCTCCGAAAGATTTCAATTTCATAACGGCTGTCTTCTGGTGCCGATTTTTCTCGGTGCGGCGCTGACGATGGGCGGTGTCCAGCTATCTTCCGTGCCGCGCTGGATGACAGACTTTGCGCAACTGATGTTCGGTCTGGTGCTCGGGGCGCGCTACGAGCGCGCTTTTTTTACCCACTATAAGCTTTTCATTCCATTTGCTTTGTTGAATTCGTTTTTTATCCTGATCGCTTCGGTGCTGGCGGGAGCAGCACTGGCCTGGGCGTTTAGCTTGCCGGTGGCCACCATGATCCTCGCGACATCGCCAGGTGGATTGGCCGAAATGACGATTACGGCGCAGGCCCTACACATTGGTGTCCCGCTGGTGGTGGCTTTCCACCTATTCCGGGTCGTGATTGTAAACATGGGCACCCAATACATTTACGTATGGACTGCCGGGCTTCTTAACCGTGCTCCGGCGGCCATTCGGAAGCCGACGCCTTCGATCGGCAGTTAATGTTATGCTGGGATCAGGTGTATAGAAGTCGGGCTGACAGTAACGATGATTTCGTCCCCTTCGGAATACCCGCCCTCGATAAAACCTTTTCGCTCCATTGAAGCAATCAGCCGGAAAACGCCACAGTCGAGTATCGTTTGATACGTTCCTATGCCCGGCATGATATTAATAATTCTGCCTTTCAACTGATTGTATGGACTTGCGCAAGAGTTACCGTGCTGCAACGAAAGCTGCTCCGGTCGAATGCAAACGATTACTTTTTTTCCTGCCAACAAGTGGCTCGCAACACAAAGGATCTGGCCGCTAACTTCAACCGACGTTATCGCTTCGTCCAGGGCTTGAATCGTGCCCGGCAAGCGATTGCTCATTCCGACGATCTCGGCGCTAGCGTCACAGTTCGGCTGAAAAAAAACTTCTTCTCGCCGCCCGCAGTGAAGTAACAACCCTCCCATGAGAACCGCAACCTGCTCACCAAGGGCGAAAGCTTCTTCCCGGTCATGAGTTACGAACACGGTCGTAAGCCGCGTTTCTTTCACGATCCTCGCAAAATCGAGCAAAAACTCTTCGCGGCTGGCGGGGTCGAGAGCTGCCCAGGGCTCATCGAGAAGCAGCAAATCCGGCTCGAGCGCCAAAGCCCGCGCCAAGCTAGTACGCTGCGCCTCGCCGCCTGACAGCGTACGCGCGGAGCGACTCGCCAGATGAGCAATGCCAAGCTTCTCGAGCCAGGGCGCGAGGCGCCTCTCGATTTCGGCAGCGCTCATGCCGCGCAATTTCAGTCCAAGAGCCGCATTTTGGTAAACCGTTGCATTAAGCAGCAACGGCTCTTGAAACACAGTCGCAATCCGGCGCCGGAGCAGCAGCGTATTTCCTGTAAATGCATCCGTACCGTGCAGCAACACCTGGCCTTCCGTGGGACGCTGGATTAATCCCATGACACGAAGCAGGGTCGATTTGCCCGCGCCGTTTGGACCGATGATCGCCAAAATATTGCCGGTTTTGATTTCGAGGGAGCCCAGGCTTAGCGCTACGCGCTCGCCGTAGAGCACGACGATATCGCGAAGCGTCAGGAGAGTCTTGGCCACCGAAGCTGCTCCCGCTGTTGAATGCGGGTCAAGAAAAAATTGACTGCAAAGGTCAACGCCAGAAGAATCAAACTCAACGCCATGGCCACGTCGAAGTTGCCTTTGCCGGTTTCGAGGACCGTCGCGGTGGTTAACACCCGGGTTTGACCGCGGATGTTGCCGCCGACCATCATCGAGGCACCGACTTCAGAAATGACGCCGCCGAAACCGGCCATGACGGCCGCCAGCAGCGGCAAGCGCGCTTCTTTACAGAGAAGCCAAATGAGTTGAGCTCTTGACGCACCGATACCAAGCAATTGCAGACTTAATTTCGGATCGAGACTTTGAAAAGCCGCCATGGTCAGACCCGCGACAATCGGCAGCGCAATAATCACCTGTGCGATCACCATCGCCGTCGGCGAATAAATCAGATCGAGCAGTCCGAGCGGGCCGCTGCGCCATAGAAAAATCGACACGAATAAACCGACCACCACCGGCGGCAGTCCCATACCGGTGTTGACCATGGCGGCAACGAACGACCGACCGGGAAAGTGCGAGAGCGCTAAAACAATGCCAAGGGGAATACCGAGGAACAGTGAAATCAATGTCGCAGAACCGGAAATCTTGATTGAAAGCCAGGTAATCGCCCAAACTTCCGCATCAAAAGTGAAAAGCAACTCGAGCGCCTTCAAAGCCCCCTGCCAGATCAATTCCACGGCTAGACCCCGAGACCTTCTTCTTTCTTGCCTGCAATCGGCACAAAAAGCGCCCGGCCAAACTTCTCAACCCCGAAATTTCGGATCACGTCTTGGGTTTGTGGCGCGACCATAAAATCCGCAAAAGCTTTACCGCCAGCAACATTGATCCGTGGACCGTTGGCGGGGTTAACTTCCATGACGGAATAAATATTCAAGAGCGGTCGATCACCTTCTACTAGAATTGGCAGGTTTACACGCTTGCCGTAGGCGAGATAAGTGCCACGATCCGTAATCGTGTAGGCATTGCGCTCGTTGGCAATGCCGAGAGTAGCGCCCATCCCCTGGCCGGTTTCGATATACCAAGCACCCTTCGGTTCGATGGCCGCCGATTTCCACAAAGATTTTTCGAGCGTATGGGTGCCGGAGTTGTCTCCACGGGAAACAAAAGTTGCTTTTGCCTGCGCAATCGCCTTGAGCGCAGCGATAGCGTTGTTCGCCGAACGCGCCCGCGCCGGATCGTCCTTCGGCCCGATGATCACGAAATCGTTATACATGACCAGCCGGCGATGCAGCAGCTTTCCATCGGCGACGTATTTTCTTTCCAGACCCGGGGCATGCACCAGCGCCACATCGGCCTCACCTTTGGCCGCAAGCGCCAACGCCTGACCGGTACCCACAGAAACAGTTTTGACCGAATAGCCGGTCTGTTTTTCAAATAGCGGGACCAGCACGTCGAGTAAGCCGGAATCCTGCGTGCTGGTGGTGGTCGACAGGATCACCGTGCGCTGCTGTGAGTTGCTCCACTCCGGCGCAAAGCCGAGCACAAGAACGGCGAGTGCGCAGCAAAGCCACGACTTGAACGTTTTCATATTGCCGTCACACCGGCCAGCCATGCTGCGACAGGTCGATCAAATTACCATCCGGGTCGGCGACACGGTACTCGGCTTCCCGATTGGGCGGCCGTTTTTGTATCTCCGAGGCGGCACCCAACTCTTTGCACACCGATTTCAGCTTCTCGATGTCGTCCACCTCGATGCCGAAATGGTACAGGCCTTCTTTATAGTGCGGCCGCTTTTGAATGATCGCGAGATTCAAATAACCATCCGTGAGATAGATCGCCGGGCCGACGCCATCGATCACCTTCATGCCGAACGCCCCGGTATAAAATTTCACCAGCCGCTCGCGATTTTCCGAAACGATTGCCAAATGGCGGATACGTGCCATGATCCAGTCTCCTTTCAACTTTACCTGTAAAGTTTTTCGATGAAGCCTTCGTTGCGCAATCGTTCCACCGCGCCGAAATGAAGCTGCTTCTTGATCTCCAGCCCGGCAAGCTTTGGCGCAATGCGGTAGGTGATTTCCAGGGTATTCTGAATCGCCCGCTCGTTGGGAATCGGCACCCGATCGAGACCGTCGACATAGCTCTCGTAGGCGCCATCGAGAGTCTTTGCATCCGCGGTGCGCATGTATTTGCGCAACGCCGCAATCGTTTTCGGCCGATCCTTGATGATCGCCGCAATCGCCGCCACGTAGCCCCGCATCACCCGATAGATCAGCCCCGGATTTTCCTCGGCATATTTGCGGTTCGTCCAGAGCGCATCGATGATCAGAGGAATGGGTTCGACCTCGATAATTTGCAGTCCCTTTTCCTGCGCCGCTGTCACCACGCCTTTGGAAATGGGCGCCGCTTGAACTTTACCGGTCGCAAGCGCCGCCAGACGTGACATCGTTCCGCCCACCGCAAGATAAACTACGTCCTTGTCCGGATCCAAACCGTTATTCTTGATCACCATGCGGGCGATTTCACCGGCGCGACCGCCGATCTGCGAAATACCGACGACTTTACCTTTTAGATCCTGAATGCGCCGAACCTGTTTCGTGACGCCAAAGACATAGGGTAAAACATTTTTTGCCGAGCCTAACAGAACAATGTCCGCGCCGCTGGCCACGGCAGACAGCGCCGACACCGCGTCCCCGCTCATAAACTGTGTGTGACCCGAGAGCAAACTTTGAATCGACAGCCGGCCGCCTTCCATGTACACCAGCTTGGCGTCGACTCCGTTCTCCCTAAAAGAACCCTCGCCTGCCATCCACAAGCTTGCCGAATCGCCAGACAAACCGGGATAAGAAATGGCGATTTCTTCCGCGGCCAGAGGCGCGGCGCAGAACCAGACGGCCAACACTAGCGAGCGAATGAAGCACCTCGGTATCGCGCGCACAGCTATTCCTCTTTCCAGACGCTGTCGGGATGCCGTTCCATCAGCTCATGGATGAACTCCGCGAAGCGCCCGTCCGCTTCCGAGCCGTCAGCTTGGACGCCGCCGTCATGCGTGCCTAGCAAACACAGCACCCGCCCGTCGTTTTCAGTGATCTCGACAAAAGAATTCGTACCGAACAAAACCTGCACTCGCTGATAGCCGGTTTCACGGTTTCCCTCGACAATGACTGCTCTGATCTTAGCCATCGACAACCTCGTGAGCTGGTTTAACGGTTCAAGAGAAACTCTTCTCGCAATTGTTGATAGGGTTTTTCGTATTGCACCGCGTCATCCGGCGTGAGGAGGAGAATCTTCACTCCCCTGGCTTCGATATCGATTTCAGGATAGCGCGGTCGCACGTCGCGGCGCGCAGAAATGCGCCCCGCCTCGGCGAAGATGCGCTGCGCCGGTTCCGAGAGAATATAGTCAAGCAACAGCGCCGCGGCATAGGGCCGCGGGGTCTTTTTAATCACTCCGACCGGGCTCGGAGTGGCAGGCGTCGGATCGGGATAGGAAATCTCCACCGGACAACCGCGTGTATGCTTGAGGTCCGCCAGGCGGTAAGCGTAAAGATCGATGGCCGCTTTGAACTCTCCCGCGCAGAGCAATTGGGTCAGCAGCGTGTGCCCTTTACGCACTACGACTTCATTTTTGCTGATCGCCTGAAGGTATTTTTTCGCTCGCTCGACTCCCCAGATTTTGAACCAACCCATAATCGATTTGTCCGGATCCATGTCGATGGCGAAATTGCCCTTCCATTTCGAATCGAGAAAATCTTCGTACTTTTTTGGCGCTTCCTGCGCCGGCACCAGCCGGCTGTTATACGCAATCACCGCCACGTTGTAATCATAGGCGGTCCAGTACCCGAGCCGGTCCTTGTGCGAATCCGGAAATGCCGCTCGCTCGGGCGAATTGTAACGCCCGGCGACGCCCGCCTTGATCAGGGTGGGAATATGCTCATTGCTCGGCGCCATCACATCGGCATCGAGCTTGCCGCTTCTCGCCTCGGTCAAGAGCCGATTCGCGACTCGTTCGCCTGCCGCGCGGTAGCCATCGAGTTTGACGCCGTAGCGTTTATCGAAGTCGACGCGCAGCCGCTCGAGATGATCCGCGCTGATATTGCCATAAACAATTGCCTTGCCTTCCGCCCGCGCACCAGCGACAAGCCGTTTTTGCCGCTCGTCGGCCGGGAGCTTCAGCAACTCCTGCCAGATCTCTTCGGGCTCGCGCGGGGAAGCGGCGTGCGCCTGCATATGCATCAGGGTAAAAAACCCGGAGAGTGTAAAGATCAGTAAAAAGCCTCCGCAGGATTTCATCCTACCTCCGATCAGGCCCAGTAGGTCGTTCGATCGACCGGGATGTGCTGCAAAACTTCACCGGGCACGAAGTCTTCCAGCTTGATCCTCTCGAGCGCCTCATCGGGACATTTGGAAACCGGAGAGAAGGGACGATCAAGAGGCTTGGTGGCATCGACGATCATCACCGAGGTTTTCCGGGCATCGGTCATGGATGGATCGATCAAGCTGCCGCGCATCAGCTCGGGCACAATCGAAATTTGCCGATGCGGCTGCAAGCGTGTCGCCAGCGCCCAGAGGATCTCCGTCGGATTGTAAACATCGATATCTTCATCGAAGACAAAAACGTTCTTCGCCCAATCCCAGGTCAAAACCGCTGCCGCGGCGCGGCCGGGATCCCCCTCGGACATTTTTTTCATCGAAATAAAAACGTTGAGCAACGCGTGCCGGCCGCTCGCGCAAACCGTCTGCACACTCGGCACGGCTTCGCGACAGCGCCGCAGATAAGCTCCTTCGCGCGCGAGATCCATCCACGGCTTGTCGCCTTCTGGAGTTAAAATGGAGGTATGCATCGCGCCGCGCCGGCGCGTGATGGCGCGCACTTCATAATGCGCCGATTGCTGAAAGCCTTGTACACCCAAATAGCCGTTCACTTCGCCGAACGGTCCTTCCACCATACGCCTGCCGGGCAGCAGCGCCCCTTCGACAACGATTTCCGCATCAGCTGGAACGAGCAGACGCTCGCCCCAGGCTTCTGAAGGCGTCAGCCGCAGCGGCTCCTGCAAATAGCCACCGATGATCTCGTACTCGCTCACCTCGAAAGGCCCGCCGTAGCACGCGCCCATTTGATAAGCCGGATGATGACCGATCACCGTGGCTACGGGACATTCTTCGCCAGTCTCTTCATAGCCGCGGAAAATCCGCCACATGTGCTGCAGCGTCATGAGAAACCCGGTATGATTTCGATCTTTGACTTCCATCCGATGGTACGAGCAGTTGTAAACGCCGCTGCTTCTATCCCTCGCCACACTCGACATATCGATGTAAGGACCGCCGTCCATCTCATGGTGGCGCATGAGGGGAAGCTCGTAGAGATCGACCTGATCTCCCGTTTGAACGATTTGCTTGACCGGCGCGGCTTCTTTGCGCACCATGACCGGTCCGATCTTGCCCGCTTCGCGCCGCAAGCACTCGCGCGCCATTTCCGCGCGGTTCATATCGCTAGGCAAGCCAAGCGCCACCTGGATTTTTTTTTGCGAATTCTCCGCACCCATGACCAGTTGCATGTCACTAGCGCGGCCATGAGCGTTGAGCGGCCGCTCAAAAATAAGCACCGGAAATTTCTTTAGAGCGCCGAGGTGCTTGACGATCGCGGTAATGTCGTAAGTGAGGGGATTGACTGTTTTGGAGATCGAGACTACGTCGCTCGGATAACTCCGGCGCATATCATCGAGGAAAGTCCGAAGGGATTTGGCCACAGGTCAGAATCCGACGTCCCTAAGTGCTATTTCGAGGTAGCCGAGAAATCCTTCTTGAAAGATTCCTCAGCAATAGCCACGCATTGGCTAAATCTTTTGACGGCTTGAACGAATTTCATTCCTAATGTTATCGACTCAATCGTATGGCGCTTACTGGCTACGTTTGTAGGTCGATTTCTCTTCCTTCGCCAATTTCCAGGTCGATGTAGTGCATGGCGTGGCAGACTTAAAACTCAGCAGCACGGAATGCCGACGGCGGTCCGCATCTCT
>DATIEH010000444.1:0-22520 GCA_035455905.1 Binatia bacterium
TATCGACTACTTTCATTACCCGTTTTCTCGGCGGCAAAAAGTGCCACATGTAACGACTTTACACGGCCGGCTCGACTTGCCGGATCTGGTGCCGCTCTACCGCGAATTCGACGACATGCCGGTGATTTCGATCTCCAACTCGCAGCGAGCGCCGCTTCCGTGGATCCAGTGGTGTGGCACCGTGTATCACGGCCTGCCGCTCGACCTCTACGAGCCGCAAAAAGAGCCCGGACAATATCTCTTGTTTCTCGGGCGAATTTCACCGGAAAAACGTCCCGATCGCGCCATCGAGATCGCCAAGCGAGCCGGCATTCCGCTCAAGATCGCCGCGAAAGTGGACGAGAAGGACCGGCGCTATATGAAAAATGAAATTCGCCCGCTCCTCGATCATCCGCTAGTCGAGTTTGTGGGCGAGGTCGACGATTCCGGCAAAGCAGAGCTTTTGCGAAATGCCTACGCGCTGCTGTTTCCTATCGACTGGGCGGAACCTTTTGGTTTGGTGATGATCGAGGCGATGGCATGCGGTACGCCGACGGTCGCGTTTCGCGGCGGTTCTGTGCGTGAAATCATCGAGAATGGTGTCACCGGTTACGTGGTTGACAGCATCGAGGATTCTGTTCGCGCCCTGAAAGACTTGGAGAGCTTCGACCGCCTCGGTTGCCGGCGAGCTTTCGAGGAGCGGTTTTCAGCTCGCCGTATGGCGCATGATTACGTCGAGACGTATCGACGAATCATCAAGCTCAATGCGCGGGTGCCGACGACCCATGCAAGGAAAAACGGCGCAGCGGTACGAAAAGATGCAGGGGTGGCGGTTACGAGCGATAGGCCTAATGGAGCATTGTTGCCTGTCGCCAGTGTTAACCTGTCCGAGTAGGTAAATTACAAATCTGCGTGTTCCTCTCGCGCTGAGCTTTCGGGACCTCGAGCAAAACGGTCAGCGGCACTCGTGCACGATTGCTTCAGGATGAAAGCCGATCGAGCGATTGCCCAACAGTCGGCCCGCTTCGATCTCTTATCGACGACGCTTCTGAAAGCTCGTGAGAACCTGATTGGCGCGCGCAAGCGCTGAAATTTCCGCGCAGTAGCTTTCGATTTGATCCCGGGCAGCGCCCACATCGCCACACGATCGTCGAGTGCATCAAGATAAGCGCGCGCTCCGCAGCAACCCAAGCTCAACACGGCATTGCCGGCGTTAAGGGCCTGAGGGAGCGCTGCGCAGGCAGGCCGCCCCATTGCGGGGGCAGCGATCTTGTCGACGCGGGCGACGGCTTCACTCAGTACGAGACCTTGCAGGGCATCCGCAAAGATCAACACCACTCTCGGTTCGATGGGAAACTCGGCAAGCGGTCCATACAATGCTCGCGCTCAACCCAATTCAAAAGTTCCTGCGTGATGCGCGTGCGCACGATCGCGTCCAAGGACGCAAACGGTTCGTCCATGACATAATGCACCTCCTGCTTGGTCGCGATCGCGTAGATCCTGGCCCTAAAGCCCAAGGTGCTGCTCATTGCGCGAAGTTTATATTCCCTCGGTCACGGCTTGGGTGCTCGGCAGCCTCAAAGTCGCCGTCGGTTTTGCTTTTACCGGTGCCTGCATCGGCGAATTCGTCGCGGCCACCCGCGGCTTAGGGTATTTGCTGCAATTCGCCCAGAGCACCTATAACGCAGCGCTCACCATGGCGCTGATTTTTTTGATCATGGCATTCGTGTTGATCCTGTTCTTCTGCGCAGAGGCCGTGGAGCACCGGCTTTTACGCTGGCGCTACCGAGGCAGCAAGGCGAACCCGGCGTAGGGTATAGATTCGGATTCGACCGTGCCTTGAGCGGGTTCGTGTGGGGTTAGGTCTCGATATTTCGCAGGCTGCGGGCGAATTTTGCCACCGCGAGCACTGACGCGGAGCCGACGCAGCCGCCGAGAACCAGCGCGCCGGGGACGCCGATAAAGCTCGCCGCCGCGCCCATCTGTGCGTGACCCATATAAGTGCCCGCCGACATAAACACTTGGTCGAAGCTTTTCACCCGGCCGCGCATGTGGTCGGGTGTGGTGAGCTGCACTAACGTATCCCGCAAAGTCTCGCCAATCGCATCAACCAGTCCCAGACCGAAAACGATCAGCAGGGAGAGCGCGAGCGAGCGCGACAGCGCGAAGCAGACAAGCCCTGCGGTATAGAACAAGGTCACACCGATGATGAGTCTTCCTTTCCGCTTCGGATTTCCCGCGGCCAGGACAATGCCGGAACCTGCCAAAGCGCCGAGAGCCGGCACGCCTAAAAGCGCGCCGAGACCTGCGGGTCCGGTGCCGAGAATGTCACGGGCGAAGGCGGGCATCATCGAGCGATAGGCGCCGAAGAACTGCACGCAGGTATCCATGCTCATCAGGCCTAGGATTACCGAATTGTCGCGGATGAAATTGAAACCCGCACGCACGCTTTCCAGCGGCGATTCCTTTTTCTCCCTCGCCGGCTTCACCTGTCGGCGCATGAAAGCCAGGCAGATGATGACGGCGAGAAAACTCGCAGCATCGATATAATACGCCGGGCTGATCCCCAGCGCGCCAATCACCACGCCGCCGACGAAAGGTCCTGCGAGAGTCGCGATTTGCCGCCAAGTAATGTTGAGCGCGTAGGCCGATGCGAGTTGTTCGGCGGAGACGAGGGCCGGAATCATCGCAGTGCGCGCCGGCGCATCGAAAATTCCCACCGCGCCGGAGAGAAACGTCACGGCGTAGATATGCCAGACGCGTATTTGCCCGCTGGAAGTCAGAAGCGCAAGCGCGAGCGACAATAGTGCCGCCATGGTCTGAGTGATGATCAGAAGCTTGCGCCGGTCCATTCGATCGGCGAGAACGCCGCCCGGCAAGGAAAGAATCATCACCGGCAGAGCGCGAAATAGCCCGGTCAAGCCTAATTGCAATGGAGAGTTGGTAATTTCATAGACTTGCCAGGCAATGGCCACCGCGGAGATCTGCGTGCCGATTGCAGAAAACAGAAGGCTGACCCAAAAGAAACCGAAATCGCGCTGCTTGAGAACTTGCCAGGGAGTGACTTTTCTTTTCACAAAGAAAAATAGAGACGATGCTTCAGTGACGAGAATTGCGCCTGAAGCTAAACGACGTGGGCTGGTGGAGTCAAGCAAAATAAGTCGGAGAGACTAGCGCATTCGAGAAAGATCTCTCGCTCGTTCGTGATAGACCTTTTTCATATGAATACAGAGTTGCTTGACAGCGCGCTTTCATTGTCGCTACAACCCGGCAGTACAAATAGGAGGACTGATGAGTTTCTTTAGGATCGGTTCAATGTTCGCCGCCCTGTTGGCTTGTACTTCGGCATCAGCGCAAAAAAATCCTCCGACGGTGCGAATCGGCATCGAGGCCCCCGCCGGGACCAATGCCCACTACTATGTCACTAAGCAACTGGGATTGTTTCAAAAGCATGGCGTCAATATAGAGCTGATTTCTTTTCCCGGCGGCACCGTCGGGCTGCAGGCGTTGTTCGCCGGCGATATTCAATTCGCGACGTCGGACGGAGTCGCCGGATTGTCGGCGAATTTGCGCGGCGCCAATCTGTATTTCATCGCGGGCATGATCAACACCTTTCCCTTCAGCATTCTCTCGCGACCGGAGATTCGCACGCCGCAGGAGTTGCGCGGCAAGAAAATCGTCATCAGCCGCTACGGATCTTCGTCGGACACGGCGGTGCGCGCCGCGGTGGAAAAATACGATCTCAAGCCGGACAAGGACGTGATCATCCTCCAAGGCGGCGGCCAAAGCGAACGCTTTGCTGCGCTGCGAACGGGCGCGGTGGATGCCGCCATCGTCAGCCCGCCGCTCAATCTCACCGGCAAGCGGCTCGGCTTCAACGAAGTCATCGATCTGTCGCAGTCAGGAGTGCCTTACTCACACCAGCAGATCGTCGCAATCAAAGATTATCTTGATCGCAATCCAGACGCTGTCTTACGAACTTTACGCGCGCTGATCGAAGGCCTGGCGGCGTGGAAAGATCCTGCAAAAAAGTCGTTGGTCATGTCGAACATCGCCAAATATTTGCGTCTCGACCCGGAGAAAAACAAGGATCAGATCGAGGAAACCTATCGCTACTACAGCAAAACGTTTCCGACCAAACCGTACGCGACAGCGGAAGGTCTGGAGTTCACCGCGCAGATTTTGAGAAAGAACCGACCGGAAGCGAAAGACATTCAGGCGAAGGATTGGCTCAACAACCGATTTGTCGCGGAGCTAGAGAAAGAAGGATTCCTCGCTAAAGTATTTGGTGGAAAGTAGAATAGGTTTATTTTCTTTGTTGAGTTTATTTTCTACTTTCTAATTGGTCTCCCAAGCCCGCCGAATATAGGTACGCCTGCGTCCCCTCGCGTACGTGGAGAATCTACCGTTTTGTACACACTGCACTTTGTAGATCCCAGGTATGCAGTCGCATGAGTCGGGTTGCTGTCATAGCTATTGGGCCTTCCAGCCGAGATCTTCCGGGGTGAAGCGGGAATACTTGTCGACTTCATCTTTCATTAGCTTGTTGAGATCTGCGGCGGAAGTGCGTAGATCGACATTGTAACCGCGCGATTTCAAGTTTTCCTTGAGCTTCGGCTCTTCCACCGTTTTTTTGATCGTGTCTGTCAGTATCCTTGCCGTGGCGTCGGGCAACCCTTTCGGCGCCAGGAAGGCGACGCTCGCCAGCAGATTGACTTGCGGGTAACCCTGTTTAGCGAAGGTCGGCACGTCGGGAAGCACCGCAGACTCGACGTCGACAGCTATACCGACCAGCTTACCGGCTTTGATGTGCGGCTGCGCAGCGACGTCAGACGCCATGGCGAAGTTCACGTGACCTCCCAGTAAATTCGTGATGCCCTGCGCCGAGCCAGCGAAGGGTAAGGAAGTAATGTCGACCTTCGCAGCGCGCTTCAGCAATTCCACTTCCAACGTGAGGCTCGTTCCTGGCGGGCCGACGGCGACGATCAGGTCACCGGGTTTTTTCTGCGCTTGGGCGACGAGGTCCTTGAGCGTCTTGATATCCGAGTCGGCGCGGCCAAGCATGATCACCGCCGCGTAGCCGTGGAGGATCGCGATGGGCTGAAAATCGCGAAGCAAGTTCGCCGGCGCTTTCGGATTGGCAACGCTCATCGTCGCCACTTGCCCGAGTAGTGTGCCCAAGAGTGTGTAGCCGTCCTTGCGTGCTGCGGCGACTTTTTCGGCGGCGATGGCACCGGCGCCGGCCGTTTGATTGGCGACGTTAATCTGGATCTTTAGGTTTTTCGCGAGATCCTCGGCGATCAGGCGAAAAATCAGATCGACGCCGCCACCGGGGCTCGACGACACGACAAGCTCGATCGGTTTGTTCGGAAAACTTTGGGCGCAGAGAGGCGGCTGGGCTACGAAGATGGATAACGCTGCGATGATCAATTTAAGCTTCATGGCGCCTCCCAGCAATTGATGTAGTCCGTCATTCCGGCATGTTTTAAGCCGGAATCCAGGTTCAGAACTGACCCCGATTAATACATTCGGGTGCTATGCTTCCGTCAATGTCTTATCTTCCGAATCCGAAATCCGCGCCGTCACGTCTCTTCCAATTTCTCGATGATCTCGTGGCCAATGCGCCGCCGCGTGAGCAAGGGGCTCAAAAGCATGAGCAACGCCGCGCCCATGAAAAATGCCGCAATCGGTCGCTGAAAAAAAATCGCCACGCTTCCCTTCGACATGATCATCGACCGTCGGATCGCGGTTTCGAGCAACGGACCAATCACCAATCCCAGTACCATCGGCGCGGGCTCGTAGGCAAATTTCCGCATCAGATAACCTAGCACGCCGAAAATGATCATGATCAGGACGTCGTCCGTAGTTCCCGAGGTCGTGTACGCGCCGATGATGCCAAAGAGAATGATCAACGGAAAGAGAAAAAAATAGGGAAGCTGCAGCACTTTGATCCACAGGCCGATCAGCGGCAGGTTGAGAATCAACAGCAACACATTGCCGATGACCATGCTGCCGAGCACTCCCCAAAAAATTTCCGGCGAGTTCTTGATAAATAGCGGCCCAGGCGCGAGGCCGTGGATCAGCAGGGCGCCGAAAATAAGCGAAGTCACCGAGCCCGTGGGCAAGCCCAAACTGAGGAGCGGGATCCAGCCGCTGCAGCTCGCCGCATTGTTCGCGGTCTCCGGCGCAGCCACTCCTTCGATGGCGCCGCGGCCGAATTTCTCCGGGTGTTTAGAAACCTTTTTCTCCACGGCGTAGGCAGCGAAGGTGGCGATGACGACATTCAAACCGGGAATGGCCCCGACTAAAAATCCCAAGACCGTTCCGCGCGCGATCGGCATGGCGGAGTCTTTCCAGTCTTGTGAGGTCGGCAGCAGGCCGGTTATTTTTTTCTGAAAAATTTCTCCGGCCTCGGAGCGCAAGTTGACCAGGACCTCGGATACGCCAAAGAGGCCGATCACCACCGGCGTCAAGCCGACGCCGTCGCGCAGAACCAAAATATCGAAGGTGAAGCGGGGCTGGCCGGTGACCGGATCGAGGCCGACGCTGGCGAGAAGAATGCCGAAGAGCGCCATTAATATCGCCTTGTCCATCGCGCCGTGGGCCAGATAAACCAGAGCGGTCAAACCGAAGAGCATGAGTGCGGCATATTCCGGCGGGCCGAAGTGAAGTCCGAATTCTGCGAGGGCCGGCGCTAAATACGCAAGCCCAAAAATCGAAATGGTGCCGCCGATGAAAGATCCGAAAGCCGCGATGCCGAGCGCCGGACCGGCGCGTCCCTGGCGCGCCATGGCGTAGCCGTCGAGACAGGTGATGACCGAAGAAGCTTCGCCGGGAATATTCACCAAGATCGACGTCGTCGAGCCACCGTACTGGGCACCGTAGGTGATGCCAAACAGCATGATCAAATACGCCAGCGGCGGGGCGTGAAGTGCCAGCGGTAGAAGAAGCGCGATGGCACCTGCCGGACCGAGCCCCGGCAGCACGCCAACCAGGGTGCCGAGCAGGACACCGAAAAACCCGTACAGTAAATTCAGCGGCGAAGCGGCGCTAAAAATGCCTTGAATAAGTGCATCTAGCGTATCCATTTGTTAAGTGTCACATCCACCAGTCGAGCACGCCGCGCGGTAATTCGGCTTTCAACAAAACGTTGAAGAAGATATGAGATGTCAGCGCTACAACGGATGCGAAGATCAAAGTTACAGGCCAGCCGCGACCGGCGATGACCTTTAAATAGAACGCGACCAGGAGCAGCGTGCAAAGAAAAAACCCCAGTGGCTCGAGCAGGAACGCGTAGGCAGTCATGCCGGCGATGACATAGAGGACAAGCTTCGCTTCGCCGGCGATGCCCAAATGCGAATTTTCAGCCGAGACGCCCGCTCGAACGCTGCCGATCAAACGGAGGGCAGCGATCACTCCGATGCCGGCGGCCGCAATGAGAGGAAAAAAGCCCGGCCCGGGGCGATTGGCCGTGCTCAAGCCGAGCCGATACGATTCGATCGACGAGTAGAGGGAGAGCAGCAGCCAAAAGCCGCAGATAACGGTTTCCCTTTTCACGGTTCCAGGATTGCGAGCGGCGCGTCAGGAAATTTCCCTGATAAAATCCGCGGCGCGCTCGCCGATCATCATGCTGGTAAGGTTGGTGTTGGCGTGGGCAACGGTCGGCATAATCGAGGCGTCACCGATCCAGAGATTTTCTAATCCGTGCACGCGCAAATGCTGATCGACGACAGCCATGCGGTCAGAGGCGGGCCCCATCTTGCAGGTGCCGACGCCGTGAAAGTAGCTGGTGTAAGTTGAACGGGCGAACTTCGCCCAGTCTTCGGCTGGGCTCGGTGAGAACAGCTCGCCGCAGAATTGATTCATCGGTTCGGTGGCAGCAAGGCGCTGGACGAACTTCATTGCCGACACCATCGCTTGAATGTCTTTCGGATGCTCTAACATGCGCGGATCGATGATCGGCAATTCGGTTGGATCGGCAGATTGCAAAGTCAGTCGACCGCGATTGGTTTGCTCGAGCAGGTGACAGGAGAAGCCGATCATGTCGCCAATGCCCGAGACCGTAGTGATTTCGCGCAGGATGATGTGAAAGTCGAGATAGTCGCGCGCCGGGTCGCTTTTGAAGTAAAGCTTCAAGGTCGAGCGGCCGCGCGCCTGCGAACCAAGACCGTTCGTCTTTGCTTTCAAGGTCATCGTGACCACCGGATGATCTTGGTAGTTTTCGCCGACGCCGTCCAGTTGATGAACGATCGAAATCCCGTGACGCGTAAGCTCATCGCGCGGGCCGATGCCCGACAGCAGCAGAATTTGTGGCGAGTGATACGCACCCGCGCTCAGGATGATCTTGTCCGCTGTCGCGGTATACTCGCTACCGTCTTTTCGAAAGCGAACGCCTTTGACTCTCTTGCCGCTGAGCATCAGCGACACGACCGGCGCGTCGGCGATGATTCTGAGATTTCCGCGCGCGCGAGCCGGACCTAAATAAGCGACCGCGGCAGATTGCCGTTTACCGTCTTTGATATTGCGCGCCGTCGGCGCGATGCCGTAAGGATTGGGATCGTTTTGATCGTCGAAGCGCGGCAGTCCCAGTTTGGTCACGGCTTGAAGAAGCGCCTGCTCCGATGCGCTCAGAGGCACGTTGAAAATGTGCTTGCGGCTGATGTAGATCGGGCCTTCACTACCGTGAATTGGGCTCTGCGGGAAATCGTGATCGTTTTCTATGCGCTTCAAGACCGGCAAGACTTTTTCCCACGACCAGTCCGGATTGCCTTGATCCGCCCACGCGTCCATGTCGGCTTTGATCGGCCGCGGGATCGACATCATGTTCACCGACGAGCCGCCGCCCATGATCCGCCCTGCAAGAGAATAGAACTCGCTGCCATCGTAGTTGCGTTTAGTCGGGTACATTAAAATATAGGGACTTTCGAGCAAAACATTGGTCGCTTTCTCGGCGTCCAGAACCGTCTCCGGAATCGGCTGGGGGTCGGGTCCGGCTTCAAGCAGCAAAATGTTTCGTTTGGGATCTTCCGAAAGGCGCGCCGCAATCACGCAACCGGCCGAGCCGCCGCCGGCGATGATGATGTCGTAATGATCACTCATTAGTCGCTCTACGCTGTCGCAATTTTATTGGCTCAATAGGCCGATTGACCCGCGTGGATTGATTTCCTTTCCGAATTCCGTCATTCCCGCATGCTCCAAGCGGGAATCCAGGCGATTCCGGACTGGACCCCCGATAAAAACATTCGGGGGTGACGGCTGTGGAACAATTCCATGCGCGGGTAATTCACTGCCATTCGACGCCCATCTGTTTTAGGCGCCGTCTATATTCCAGCGCCGGTGTGTCCGGGCCGCGCAGATGCAATTCTTCTGCGAGGTCGAGGGGCAACTCCTCTGGGCGCTGCGATTCAACGATTCTTTTGTCCTGCTCGAAGATGCGGCGATGCTGGGCGTTGAGTTGTTCGTCGGGTTTCACGTCGCGATAGTTGCGGCCGGCGAGCCGATAAAATTTTGTTTCGTGATTCGAAACTGGCGTACAGAGATAAATATTCGTATGGCGCTCGATACTTCCTGGCTGGCGCCGCTGGATGATCACCATGAACGGTAGCATGACGGTGTAGAGCTGCTTGGCGGCGCTGCTGGCGCGAAATCTGTTGACTGGCGTATCGATCTCGTACTGAAACCCGCCTTGAACTTCAGTCAAAGTGATCTGGGGCGATTCGGCTTGGTTGGGATCTCCGAGGATTCCAGCGTGGACCCACGGGAAGTGGGAAAAATCGGCAAGGTTTTCGATCATGCGCGCCGCGTTGGCGCGCCACTGGCCTTCCGATGTGTAGGGCTCCCAGTTGAAGCTCGGATCGCCGAATTCGGAGGGGAACTCGGGAATGTCCAAGCGCGGCTCACCGAGGCAGACCCACACCAATCCATAACGCTCCCGCGCGCGAAACGCTTTGGCTCGCGCTTTGGCCGGAATCTCGCGATCCGGCGACAGCGACGGTATGCGCGTGCAGCTGCCGTCGCCCGCGTAATTCCAACCATGATAGCCGCACACCAACTGATTACCCTCGATCCAACCGAGCGAAAGCGCCGCGCCGCGATGAATGCAGAGATCGTAGAATGCGGACACTTGTCCGCTGGCGCGCCATAGCACCAACGGCTGGTCGAGCAATTTGACCGCCACGGGTTTATCGGTGACTTCGCGCGACCACGATATCGGATACCAATAGTGCCATAGCGCATTCATACGAACTCCAGAATCAACGGCTCCAGTTGATTTTATCTGATCCGACTTTTCTACCGCTTTATATTGGCTCGCGATGATGAAACGCAAACGACGCGTAGGAGACGAACTATCGGCGCGCGTTGAAGCACGAACTTCAAGTGCTCAATTGAGAGCAATTATGGGATCGTAGTGAATAACCAGTTGCAGAATGCAAAGTCCGACAGTCGGATTTCGCCTCTGTATGGCCTTCCTATTCCGGTTCGCGCCACATGTACCACGTGGGTGCGCCGATCAACTCTTCTTCGTGTTCGACGACGAAACCGAACTTTTCGTAAAATTCAATGTTCTCAGGCTTGTCGGTTTCGAGATAACCGGGAAGATTCTCTGCCCGGAGATGGTCCAGATAGCAGCGCATGAGAGCCGTGCCGACTCCTTGCCGCTGCGCCTGGGGTGCGACACCGATCGGGCCAAGATGTAGGTGAGGTTCCTCGGGATCGAGATGGCACCAGCGGACAAACCATCGCATCAGCGGTGCGCTCGCTTTTCCGAATGGCTTCAGCAAAGGGGCCATGGTGCCGGGCAAAATTTCAGGCGCCGGAAGACAATGGGGCGAAGGACTGAAATGAGCATAGCCCTGAATCTGACCGTTGGCCAGCGCGACGACAGATTTGCCACAGAACATTTGGCGTAGTCCAAGGCGAAAAAGTGACCGGTTCTGGTCGATCTGGTGAGCACCGAACGCAGAGACATGAAGCGGGTTCGTGACAAACGCATGCGCCAAAATCGTGACGACCGGCTCCAATGCACGTGCGGAATACTTCTCAACGACAATCGCCATCAGCAGCGTTGCTCTCGATCACGTCTCCTTCGGGCCGATTAGCTCTTTCAGGGCTGAAGCGAGGCCAAGGATCTGCTCACGACCGTTTCCCCGAAAGGTCGATCCATGCATGATCGCGAGGGTCTGCGGATTGAGTTCTGCCAGACGGCTTAGTGTCGCGTCGGTGTACGGCGTGTAAGGCATGTCATTGGCAAGGGGCCCGGAAAGATTTTGCCGGATCGACTCACGCGCGCGGCCAAGCACGTCGGATTCGGTCCAAGGCTCGGGGTCGGCGGGTTGAAAAAGCAAATCGGAACAGAGCAAGGTTCGCTCCGTTGTCTCAAAAAAAAGTCCGGCATCCCAACCGTGCGGCACGTGCGGTGTGGCGAGAAACTGCAGGGAGCGCCGTCCAAGCGATAAGCGCTCGCCATCGGATAACGCGCGCGCCGGACGATCGGCGAAGTCGTTCACAGTCACTGTAGCTCCAACGAAACTACAAACAGCCTCCGCGCGGGGCGCGATTTTCAGCCATTCATTAAGCGCACCGCATTCGTCGGACTCGAAATGACTGAAGCCGATCCAACGAAGCTTCGCCGGGTCGATAATCGAGGAAACGCCCTCGAGCGTTGACGCGAACATTTTTTTCATGCCGGTGTGCATCAGGAACGGTTCGTCATCAGCGATGAGAAATTGGTTGAACTGGATGGCAAACTCGGGGTGGAACGTGGAAATGCGAAACAAATCAGACGCGATTTCTGTTACTTTAGGCGACATCGGATCCTCCAATTTACAATTAACATGAGTAGCTTTGAAATTTGCGTTCAACAAAGTACAGCGCAATTCTCCGCCCGATAAAATCTCCTCTCATCCGAACTTTGACAAAGGGGGACAGGGGAGGATTTACCGGTTGTGGAACTGACAGGTCATCCAGCCAGTCACTCCTAGCTTTTTTCCCTACAATAAAATAATCGCTCAGGCTAGACTCCCTTCGAGGAAATAATCTAATTGCGTTTGCTCACACGAGGGCATCTATGCTGTTGAAGAAAGTGTTTTTGGGGGTGAGCCTGCTGCTCTGTTTCGGCCATTGTGAATGGGCCGGCGCACAAGCCACCAAGCTTGTCGTCGCCTATGCTTCGCCGGCAGCAACTTTTTGCCCCGGCTGGATCGCAAAAAGGGAAGGCATTTTTTCCAAGTACGGTCTCGACGTGGAAATGGTGCTAATGCAAGGGGCCTCCATGTACATGCCGGCGCTGGCGAGCGGCAATATCCAGGTGCTTTACGGCGGTGGCACTGCCGTTTCCCGCGCCATTGCAACCGGCGGATTCGATCTCACCGTAATCGCCACCGAGACCCGCTATGTGCCGTTACGCCTCATGGTCCATCCGGCCATTCAATCAGCGCCGCAGCTCAAGGGAAAGAAGCTCGGCGCCGGACAGGCCGGGCTGGATGAGTACGCGACGATACTCTATCTGGAAAAAATCGGCCTGGTGCCAAATAAAGACGTCCAGCTTGTTTATCTCGCCGGCGGTGTACCGAGCCGTGCGGCGGCGATGAAGCAGGGATTGATCGATGGCGTCGCAGTCAATCCCCCGAACGAATACGAGCTGGAGAAAGCGGGGTATCGCGAACTCGCCAATTTTCTGGATCTCAAGATGCCATATGCCGGTGTGCCACATACCGTGACTCGCGCCTTTCGCGACAAAAACCGCAAGGTTGTCGAAGATTACATGACCGGTGTCATTGAGGGCATGCAAATCTTTCGGACGAATCGG
The DNA here is from genome assembly GCA_035455905.1 of Binatia bacterium. Taxonomy (GTDB): domain Bacteria; phylum Desulfobacterota; class Binatia; order UBA9968; family UBA9968; genus DP-20. The sequence goes on from DATIEH010000444.1 coordinate 12,788, forward strand.
GAGAAGGCTTATCAAGCGATTTTCGAGCTAACCAGACAAAAGGATCCCGTGCTGCTCGAACGGACCTACGATTCTTATATGAGACAATACGACGCGATCGGTGGTGTACCGTTTCCGTGGGAAGCGGGCATCGAGAGTATGATTACCGGATTTCACGAGCGCTTTAATCCGCAAGGCATCAGGAATCGGGATGCCAAAGGCTTCGTCGATCCCTCTTTCGTACAACGGGCTGCTGAGCGATTGAAGCTGGGAAGAAGTAATCGACCTTGAAGGTTCAGGGTCGCCGGACATCGTGCTTAGGCTCGTCAGCGGGAAATTAAAAGTCTTTGAAGAAGGTTTTCTATCGAATCGGTATTTTTTCCGTCGCCAGGGTGGCGCTAATGGCGATCGCCAGCTCGCTGCGGATTTGCATCCAGAGCTCGCTCCGATCGGTCCAAGCGCGCAATTCGAAGCCATACGAATCTGGACCGAGCTTGACGAAGAGCGCTTGCGGCGCCGGCTCGCCGGTCACGAGCGGGTGATTAGTCGCGGTTTTCTCTAAAAACTTGATGACCCGTCCCGGGTCAGTACCCTGCGCGACAGTGATTGGCAGCTCGATCCCATGCTGGCGAGTCGACATTGTCCAATTGATCACACGTTCAGAAATCAATTTCCCGTTCGGCATGATGACTTCCGAACCGTTGGTCATGCGGATGATGCTGGCGCGCACTCCGATGCGTTCCACCACGCCGGCGGCCTCGTCGATTTGCACGATATCGCCGACGCTGATCGGGCGCTCGAACAATAAAATCAATCCCGAAATGAAGTTGTTGAAGATATTCTGCAAGCCCAACCCAACCCCTACGCTGAAGGCGCCTGCGATGATCGTAACTCGTGTCATATCCACACCCAGCGCGGCCAACGCGAGGAAAAACCCGGCGAATAAAATCAAATAATGAAGTGTGGCAGAGATGGCGTAGGGCAATCCGCGCTTTAGCGCCAACCGGGGATAAACTTCCTCATCGAGCAGGAAACGGATCAATCGAGAAACGGCAAATGCCGCCCAGAGGGTGATCACGAAGGCAAGCACATCACCGGCAGAAATTTGAATCGACCCGAAGCTGATTTCGGCGCCAAGGAAATCGCGAGCACTGCTAAGCATCCGCTCGGCGAGCAAGAGTTGCTTCATGAGAGCGAAAGCCCAGAAGAGGATCGCGATGAGCTGCAAGCCGCGCCGGATCTGCCGACTCAACTGATCTCGATGCCGCCGAATGGCAGCCAGGGCATCGAACGGCCGCATCTGCACAGCAAGCTTAACCAGACCGTCCAGCACTTCGAGGGCGGCATACAGAATCAACGCCAAGTAACTGCTCCGAACCAGGGCGTTGCCGAGTAGAGTCGAAAGAGTGGTATAACCTGCAGCGCTCGCAATAGCTGCGCTAAGAGCAATCGCTAACGCAAGATACCCGGCGATCTTCAGCCTTTTTGCGCGTCCCCGTTCGCGCGCGCAACGAATCAGCCAGGCGGCGACGCCGGATATGAGGAGCATCTCGGCAAGGAAAACAAGACGCGGTAAGAACTCGACCGCGGCGGTAATAGAGCGCATTTGGTCTAGCATGAAACAGGCAAGAAGCGCATAGGGCACAGGACGGAACTCGATCGGTATAAGCCGGCGTACAATCCAAACGCTGGGCACCAAAGCCAAAGCGCCGAGGATCGCTTGCAGGAAGCGTGGGGCCTGCGGCAGAATCCAGCCGCTAAACAGCAAGGTTAACACGAGAGCAGCGGCGATCGGCGTGTTGAGTACCGGCGAGCTCGCGTTTTCACTCGCCGCCAATGCGCGGCAGCGCCGGCGTGCCCAATAAAGGCCCGCTGTGAGGCTGCCGAACAGAGCGATGACAATGGGAAGCTGGGCGACGTGTCTAACAGTGTATGTGGTCAGCGCCTCCGACTGACGCGCAAAAGAACTCATGCTGTCCTGCCTTAGCGTGTCGGCGCTAGATGAATGCGAGCCGACCTTCCACAGGGGTGAGCTGTCGCGCAACAATAGACCGCTGAGTATGCTCTCACGCGCCTGCTCAATGGAGTCGAGGACGTTTGTCACACGTCCATCCTGAACGCTCACTCGTGATTGCAGGCTCAGGGCGCGCGCGCGTTGTCCTTGAACCGCCGCACGCGCCTGTCGGATTTCTTCAATCAGGCTTTTCAGCCGGTCGAGAACTTCAGTGGGAGCACTGGACTGGCTCGCGGCGGTGAAGGTCTGCTCCCAGGTTTTGGCCAGGTCATCGATTTGTCCAATTTGACGATCGAGCTCGTGGACCCGGCCACTGAGGCTCCGATTGATGACGCTGGTCTCGCGCCGGAGACGGCGCCACTCTCCATCGAGGCTGCCGAGGATTTCGACCGATGGATGTTGTGCGAGAATTTTCCGGGTCTCGCGCAATCGCGTATCGATTTCCCGGGTCAGCGGCGTGAGCCGCCCAGCAACCAACGCTGCGCTCCGATCCGCTGTGAGGTCAGTGCGAATATCGCGGATGCTCTCGCTCACCGATTCCGATTCGGTGAGCACGTCAGCCAGTGGCACCGGCGCTTGGGCGGTTGGCTGCGATGCAGTAGCGGTCTCTGCCGTCTGTTGGGCGCGCGCCGGCAGCGCCAACAGCATCATTGCGACAACAAGGCACTGCCACGAATGAGGAAAACACAACGACAGGCGCAACCAGCATGGTTGACGGTTGGAGCGCATGTTTTAGAGCTAACAAAAAGATAATAGGCTTTGAAGGCTGAAGGACGAAGCGCTTTGCAGCCGCTGTTTAGTAATGGTCACAGAAAATCTGTTTTCTTCAGCGTAACAGGGCACTCGGGGCAACGAAATAGCTGTGCCTCTCAGGCCTACGATATGGCGTTTTTGAGCAACATGGCGTATGGATACTGGATGCCGGATTATCAATCAGCCAGAATAATAATCATTATATGACCTCAATATAATCACTATATGACCTCAATATGGCGAGTCCTCTGATCTCTTTCCTGACCGGCCTGGGTTCCCGTCGAGTCGTCGACACGGTAGTACCGGCACGCACGCTGTCCGAAGTTGTTCTCCCGCCGCAGACCCGGCGTACCCTGGATCAGGCACTGGCCGAAGTTCGGAATCATAATTTGATCTTCTCTCATTGGGGACTAGGGGAGCGCCACACTTCGGGACGCGGTTTGGCATTCAATTTCGCAGGGCCTCCGGGCACCGGCAAAACGATCTGCGCCGAGGCGATCGCCCATGCGCTTGGAAAAAAACTCCTGGTCGTCGATTACGCCGAGGCCGAGTCCATGTGGCTCGGCGAAACACCGAAAAACATCGTCGCCGCGTTTCGTGCGGCGAGCGAACAAAATGCCGTCTTGTTTTTCGACGAAGCGGATGCCATTGCAACGCGCCGCTCCATCGGGGCCGCCTCTGCTCCGGATCGGGAACGAAACCTGACTGTGAATGTGCTTTTGAGAGAGTTGGAAACTTTCAATGGGATTGTGATCTTTGCAACGAATCTAGCGGCGAACTTTGATCGCGCTTTCGAACGGCGCATCCGGAGCCATGTGCTGTTTGAAATTCCGGGCGCCGAAGAACGAGCGCGTATTTGGCGGCTGCAGATCCATCCGACCAAAACACCGTTGGCAGCGGACGTCGATTTCAACCAGCTCGCCGAGCGCCATGTCGCAACCGGGGGCGATATAAAAAATGCCGTGATCAAAGCGGCTGCGGCGGCTGCGGCAGAGTTTGGGCCCGACCTAGGCAAACAGATCGGCCAGCGCCATTTCGAATCGGCGGTTGAAGAGGTACTTGCGGCGAAAGCGATCATGCGGCAGTCGCTATTTGATGAAGCGAACGGCAGTACGCCGGATGCGCTGAATCTGGTAATGCAGCGGGACGGCCGCTGGCGGGTCGCGATTCTGCTTGCGGTCGGGTTGTCCAGTACGGCATTCGTTGCGGCCATCACTGCAATTGGATTGGCGCTCTTCCGCTAAACGTGATCTCGGTGTCCAGTCGCTTGAAAATGCTTCTGACTTGAAAATTCTTCTGAAATGAAGTACTTGATTTCAACGCAGTTTGAATATTAACTAGGGCCATGAACTTATTCGATCTCAGTCCTAATCAGCTTAAGCGCGCAGCAGCGATCAAAGAGCAAATCGATCGATTGAACGCGGAGCTGCGCCGAATTCTTGGTGCTTCGAATAACTCGCAACCGGCGCAAGGGAAAAGTCGCACGATGAGCGCTGCTGCGAAAAGGAAGATTGCCGCGGCTCAAAAAGCGCGCTGGGCGAACTTTCGACGGGGTAAGTCGGACAAGAGTACGTCCGGCAGAGCGTCAAAGAATGCGAAGAGTCCGGCAACCCGCGCGAAATTGTCGGCCAAAATGAAAGCCTACTGGGCGGCGAAACGAGCCGGCAAAGGTTCGAACGGCAAGAGCCAGACAAAGGGTAAGGCGTAGCCCAAACGCTTTTGCGATCGACTCACGGCTCATCTCACTTTTTTGTAGAGTCCATCGGTAAAGCCGCTCTGATCTAGCTCTCTCACAAAGGTTGAATCAACAAAGTCTTCCGGCTTGCCGGGCTTTCCTTTGGCCTCGGTGGCCAGGATTGTCTTGATGCCCTCCAGAGACGGGTATTGTTTTTTCGGTAGGACCGATTCGCTGAGCAGGTTTTCCCAGGTCTTTTCCAGGACCTCCCGGTCCACAGCGCGGCCGATGAAGCGCGCTAATGCGCGCACCGACGCCTCCTTATCCGTGTAAATACGGTGCACCGCCTCCACCTGCGATTTTACGTAGCGACGCACGATATCGGGGTGCTCGCGAATGTATTTTCGTGTGGTTGCCACAGCGGTGTGTTGATACACCAGACCCAATTTGGGCAGGTCCGCCAGGATGTTCATGCCCCGCTTTTGAGCGATAATGCTTGCCGGCGGATTGACCACGGTTCCCTGTACCCGTCCGGACAAAGCAGCGTCGACTCGCGCCGTAGTGCTCCCGATCTGCACGATCGTCACATCTTTTCCGGGCGTCAGGCCGATCTTTTGCAGAGCGTAACGGGCGATGAAGTCCGATGAGGATCCAAACCGGCTGATCGCCACCGAACCTCCCTTGAGTTGCTCGGGGGTCTTTATATCGGGACGAGTCAGAAGGTAGTAATTGAGCGAGGTCACCCCGCCGGCGACTAACGCCGCATCCGAGCCCGCTAACACCGAATTTACCACTGCTGCGCCGGCGAGCTGTGTGATCGGCGTGTCGGCGGAAACCAACGCCATCACCGCGGTGGTGCCGCCAGTGAAAAAGACCAATTGCACATCGAGCCCGTTCTTTTCAAAGATACCGGCGTCTTTAGCGATCCAAGCCGGCAGTGCATCGCCGCTGATGGCGCTATAGCCGACGCCGATGCGCGCAAGTTGAGCATAAGCCGGCTGGTTAGCGAGTCCGAGGAGCAGAGTCAGGCAGAGCAGAGATGCGAATCGCTTGTTGATCATCATGTTGTTGTTATCCTTTCATGCTGAACGCAATCGGAGCGAAGCCAGCCGGATCTGTTGCTTTATTGGGCTCCCCTGGCTACAAAATAGATCGCCCGCCGTATAAGGTATCCTATATTAAGGAGTGGTCAATGGCGCAAAAGTACGTAAATAGTTTTGCTACGCGGAAAGCTCTCAAGGTCGGGAGCGAAAGCTACGATATTTTTAGCTTGCTGCAGCTGGAGCAGGCGGGTTTCAAAAACGTATCCCGCCTGCCGATCTCTTTGAAAGTCCTTCTCGAGAACTTGTTGCGGCAGGAAGACAATCACCATGTCAACAAAGCGGACATCGAAGCGTTGGCAAATTGGAGTCCGAAAGCTAAGCCGGATAAGGAAATCGCCTTTATGCCGGCGCGAGTGCTCATGCAGGATTTAACCGGCGTACCGGCGGTAGTCGACCTGGCTGCGATGCGCGAGGCGATGAAAAGGCTCGGGGGTGATCCCAAGAAAATAAATCCGCTGGCGCCGGTGGATTTGGTCATCGACCACTCCGTTCAAGTTGATTATTTCGGCTCCCCGGATGCCTTCCAGAAAAACTCGGAGCTCGAATTCGAACGCAACGTGGAGCGCTATGCGTTTCTGCGCTGGGGCCAAGGCGCATTCGATAATTTTCGGCTAATTCCGCCGGACACGGGCATCTGCCACCAAGTGAATCTCGAATACCTCGCGCCCGTGGTCTTCCGCGCAAACAAGGACGGCGCTCATTTGGCCTATCCCGACACGGTGGTGGGAACCGATTCGCATACGCCGATGATCAACGGTTTGGGCGTAGTCGGCTGGGGTGTCGGCGGCATCGAAGCGGAAGCGGCGCTTCTGGGCCAGCCGATCATTATGCTGATTCCGGAAGTGATCGGGTTCAAGTTGCACGGCAAGCTGCCCGCGGGTGCCACTGCCACCGACCTGGTTCTCACGGTCGTTCAGATCCTACGCAAAAAAGGCGTCGTCGAAAAATTTGTCGAGTTTTACGGCACCGGCTTATCGAGTCTCTCGCTGGCCGATCGCGCGACCATCGGTAACATGGGGCCCGAATATGGCGCGACCATCGGCTACTTCCCCATCGACAACGAGACTCTAAGATATCTGGATCTCACCGGGCGCGATGCCGACCTGATCCAGTTGGTAGAGAGATACGCCAAGGAGCAGGGGATGTTTCGCACGGATCAGTCTCCGGATCCGATGTTCAGCGATACTCTCGAGCTCGATCTCTCGACGGTCGTGCCGAGCATAGCCGGGCCGCGCCGGCCGCAGGATCGAATTGCGCTCACCGAGAGCAAGAACGCCTTCAAGGAAGCGCTGCCCTCTTTAATGAGAAGCGGCAGCGCGGAAAAGACCGTCCCCGTACAGATGAACGGCGACAGATTCGAGCTGAAACATGGTTCGGTGGTTATTTCTGCAATCACGAGTTGCACGAATACATCGAACCCTTCGGTCTTGATCGGCGCGGGCTTGCTCGCCAAAAAAGCCGCTGAAAAGGGACTCAAACCAAAGCCGTGGGTGAAAACCAGCCTGGCGCCGGGGTCTCGGGTAGTTACGGAATATTTGAAAGACAGCGGCCTGCTCTCGTGCCTGGAGAAAATCGGCTTTAATCTCGTTGGTTACGGCTGCACCACCTGTATCGGCAACAGCGGTCCACTGCCGGAGGCGGTAGCCAACGGGATTCAAGCTGGCGATCTAGTCGCCGCCGCGGTGCTGTCCGGCAATCGGAACTTCGAAGGCCGCATTCACGCCAGCGTGCGCGCCAATTATCTCGCTTCACCGCCTCTGGTGGTGGCCTATGCACTGGCGGGCAGCATGGATGTCGATCTTTATAATGATCCGTTGGGCCATGATGCGCAGGGTCAACCGATTTACCTCAAAGACCTCTGGCCGTCGCCGGAAGAAATCAATGAGACGATGCGCAAGTCCGTGCGCTCAGAGATGTTCAAGAGAGAATACAGCCACGCCACGGAAGGCGATGATCGCTGGAACAAGATGCCGGTCCCTCAGGGCGAGCTGTTCAAGTGGGACATGCAGTCCACTTATGTGCGCCAGGCGCCTTATTTTGAGGGCATGAGTAAAATCCCGAGCGAGCCGAAGGCCATTCACGGCGCCCGCGTGCTCGCACTGCTCGGCGATTCCGTAACGACGGATCATATCTCGCCTGCAGGATCCATTGAGAAGAACGGACCCGCGGCACGGTATCTCACCAACAATGACGTCTTGCCCAAGGATTACAATCAATACGGTGCGCGCCGCGGCAACCATGAAGTTATGATGCGCGGAACCTTCGCGAATATTCGCCTGAAAAATTTCCTTGCGCCCGGGACGGAGGGCGGCGTGACGGTGCACTTGCCCGACAAGAAGCAGATGTCGATCTACGATGCCGCCATGCTATATCAAAAAGAGGGCGTGCCGCTCATTGTCATCGCCGGTAAGGAATACGGCACCGGATCGTCGCGCGATTGGGCCGCGAAGGGACCGAGGCTTCTTGGCATCAAAGCGGCTATTGCCGAAAGCTTCGAGCGCATTCATCGCAGCAACTTAATCGGGATGGGCATCGTGCCGATGGTTTTCAAGCCGGGCGAAAATCTCAAAACGCATAATCTGACCGGCTTCGAAACGGTTGACATATTGGGCATCGGTCCAGGGTTAAAGCTGCGCCAGGAATTGACCGTGAAAGCCACCGCCGATGACGGCAAAGTGACTGAATTCAAGGTGATCTGCCGGATCGATACGCCGGCGGAAATGGATTACTACCGCCACGGCGGCATTTTGGAATACGTGTTACGGCAGTTGTTGCTAAATTAGTTTGGCGTCTCGAGGCTCGGGTCCCGGATTCGACGCTAGACACGAGACCCTCGACCCTGGACTGAATTTCGTGAGACGACGCGAAGCGCTGGCGACGATCGGCAAAAGCTCGCTGGCGCTTTTTTTTGCTGCGGGCTGGCGCGGTGACGGAACGGCCGCTGAAAGGAAACTTATGGCGACACCGGACTTCGTTGGAAAGTTCACGGCAAACAATCCGGGCATCATGACGCTCCAGGGCACCAATCAATACGTGGTGGGCAGAGAAAACGTCATCGTGATCGACGTGGCATTGAGCGCCGATTCGAACCTGGATGGAATCATCGAGCAGGTCGAAGCCATGGGAGCGAAGAAAATCGACAAGATTCTACTTACGCACATTCACAGCGATCATTGCGGCGGCGCATTGGCGCTGCGCAAACGCTGCGGCGCAAAGCTGGGCATTCACCGGTCGCGCAAAGGCTATCTGGGCGGCGAGGATTTTCAGTATGACGATAACGATCGGATTTCATTCGGCGATGGCGAGCTGAACGTGTTGCACACTCCGGGGCACGAATCCGGCCATTGCTGTTTCTATGAGAGCGATGAAAAGATTCTGTTCAGCGGCGACAATATTCTCGGCTATGGCACTGCGGTGATTCATCCTCCCGACGGCAATATGACCGACTATCTCAAATCCCTCGAGCGGCTGCTTGGCTTCGACATCAGCCTTATCCTGCCCGGCCACGGTCCGCTGGTCGGCAAGCCCGAAGCCAAAATCCGAGAATACATCAAACATCGGCTCGAACGAGAACAACAGATCATTGTGGCGCTCCGTCAAGGACACGAAACCATCGGCGATGTCACTCAAGCGATTTATGTCGATGTTTCCGCCGCGTTGCGGCGAGTGGCCGAGTTCTCCGTGCAAGCACACTTGGAAAAGCTCATGCGTGAAGGTCGAGTCAAGCAGGAGGGGACGCGCTACCGGCTAGTCAGCGAAAATTGACGGGCGAAGCGCGCTGATTCAAAGGCCGCTACCATCGCTTCGGTTCGATCTCCAGATCCTGCCACGCCTGTTTGGCTAATTGCGTCAGTTGATTCGCCGAGTTCCTCACAATAGCCAAATCAACTGGGGCTGCGCGCCTGCAGAAGCCAAGCACGGTGGCCCGAACGATAGCAGCTGCGCTTTCCTCCACCTATTTCTCCATGACGATGACCGAATACCCCGCTTGGCTGACTTGCTTCGCGCGTTGCTCGGCGGCGGCGCGGCTTGAGAAATTTCCGAGGTGCACCCGATAGTAGGTATTATCCTTTCCATTCACGGGGCTGATGGTGACTTCCCCGAAAGACTCGGCCAAACGGTCGCGTAATTGTCGAGCATTTTCTAATTGCGCAAAGGAGCCGAGCTGCAAGGTGTAGTCAAGAGAGCTGCGAATGGAGCGAATGCGCG
>DATIEH010000445.1:0-4390 GCA_035455905.1 Binatia bacterium
AACAACGGGAGCGCTGCTTTCCATTCCATTTAAATCGGTCCTCCGCGTATTGATCTTGTGAGCCACATAGAGCGAATCCCGCACCTATAACGCTCCTCGTCGTCGCCCGTCAAGCCGAGCAGAAAAAGCCTTCCAGGAGAAGATTGGCGACGAATTTAATTAGGGAGCGTGCGTTGGATCCCAGCAAGTTCGCAAATCTTCATTGAAGCCATCGAGAAGCTCCATGTCCGCTCGGCTGATCTCGAAATCGAAGACGTCGGCATTTTCCAAAATGCGCTTGGGATTGGCTGACTTGGGAATCACCACCAGCCCGTGTTGTAGCGCCCAACGAATCAGGATCTGTGCTGTCGATTTGGCATTCGAGTGGCGAGAAAATTTTTCCAGGATTGATGGCCGCGACCGGGAATTCGCGCCCTCTCGCGGCGACGTTGGGTATTTGTTAGCAATGGCGACAAGTTTCCGATCCTTCAACCGCTCTCCTTTAGTCAATGGGCTATAAGCCTCGAGGACAATGCCACTGCGGCGGCAAAACTCGAGCAGGTCCCGCTGATACAGATAGGGATGAAACTCGACCTGATTAACGGAGGGAATCGTCTTCGTTTGTCGCAGCAATTCCGTCAAGTGATTGATGGTGAAATTGCTGACGCCGATCGAACGCGCTTTGCCTCGTTCGCGGAGCAGTTCCAACGCGTGCCAGCTCTGAATGCGTTGCCGCACGGGATAATGAATCAAATAAAGATCTACGTAGTCCATTTGCAGTTTACGTAGACTCGTCTCCAGCGCTCGCTCCGGGTTTCCATGATCGGAATTCCACAGTTTTGTCGTAACGAAGATTTGCTCACGGGGAATACCGCTCTTATGTATCGCGGCGCCCACGCTCTCTTCATTGCCGTACATCGATGCCGTATCGATGTGCCGGTAGCCCGCCTCGAGAGCTGTCAGCACCGCTGCCTCGCAAGTCGCCCCGGCGCGCGTCTGCCACACACCCAACCCGAGCTGAGGAATAAGCCGCCCGTCGTTGAGAGAAACTTTGCTTTGGATCGTCAGGGCCGGCTTCATGAAAATGGCTCTGCGAAACTCATTTTTATCGTGGCGCCGCGCCGATGCGCTGGGTCCACTCGACCAAATTGGTGAGCAGCTGGCTAATCAATTTTTTCGTCGTCTCGTCCTTGAGGTTTCCCGCTGAGTCGAACCGTTCGGCGGCATTGCCGATCATCACTTCGGGCTGATTTACCGGAAACATATTGAGAAAGACGAAACTCTGCCGGAGATGATATTGCGCTCGCGCCGTGCCGATCGTGCCAATTGAAGCACCCATGATCGCCACCGGTTTCCCCGCCCATGCGCTATCGCCGTACGGTCTCGAAGCCCAATCGATCGCGTTCTTGAGCACGCCGGGAACTGAATAGTTATATTCCGGCGTCACGATCAAGATCGCGTGGACGTCGCGAACGCGGCGTTTCAGCTCGACCACCTTCGCTGGCGGATTCTTTTCCTCGTCTTGATTGAACCCCGGTATGCCGTCGAGCTCGAATACTTCGAGACTTGCGTCTTGAGGCACAAGTTGAGTTGCGGCTTTGAGAGCGGCGCGATTGTACGACTCACGCCGTAAGCTGCCGGCGATTCCGAGAATGCGGATGCTTTGGCTCATTTCACCTCCCTAGATTAAAGGTTTGAGACCCGTCATGATCGCTATCTTCCAACGTCGGCTTGGAAGAAAGAACCCGGGCCTAGCGCGTGCGCAGAGCGCGACTTCGAAAGAATATCCAATTGATTTGAGCGTATACCTACGGGCGGGCCAATCAAGTTGTGCCCGGGAAAATCGTCCGAGTCCGGTTCCAGCGAGAAAGCGCGAGCTCAACGGCCACCGAAAATCTCCTGAAACAGTTTGATGTAGCGGTCGAAGCTGTCGTAAACCTCCGGCGCCGTAAATGCCGGCGTAATTCCCTGGATCAGATCGGGCGGATCCGGTGGAGTATCGATGCGATCCGGAATGCGTTTTAGACCGCGCACGACTTCCTGGCCTTTTTGCGACAGCATAAAATTGATGAAAAGTTTTCCGAGGTTCGGATGGGGCGCTTTGACGTTCAGCGCCACCGGATGCAGATTGGCAAAGCTTGGCGGCAGCGCCACCCAGTCCACCGGCGCACCGCTTTGTTTAAGCGTGTCGAAGTTATGGATATAGGCGGTCAGCGTGCCGTTGAATTCCCCCGCCGCGACCAGTTGGGCCAAAAGGGTTCTACCCACGCGAAGCCCGGGATTTTGCGCTGCCAGAGCGCGCATATAGCTTAAGCCCTTTTCCCGGCCCATGCCGCTGATTGTGGCGGTGAACCACTCGTACCCGCGCCCTTCCATGCCGACCTGACCTTTCCAGGCTGGCTTTAAGAGATCTTCGTGAGTCCTAGGCACGGCGGATTTCGGCACCGTCTTCGTGTTGTAGCCAAATACCGCATAGGTCGTATAGGTCGAGGTCCAAAATGCTTGAGGATCCTTGAAACCGTCGCGGAAATACTTGCGCTCGGGAGAATCGTATGCCGCCAATAATCCGCGCTTCTTCAGTAGGTAGCCGTAGTATCCGGTCGTGGACACCACATCCCACAACGGCTTTCCGGCACGCGCTTCGGTCAAGATCTTCTCCATCAATTGCGAGTCAGTCGTGCGTTCAAACTGCACGTCCACTTTGGGATACAGCCGTTTAAAACTGTCCGTTACCGCTTTCGTATCCGCCGTATTCGATGTTGAATAAAAAACCAGCTTTCCCTCGGGTTCCTTCCCTTCAGCGCCCAGTGCGGCGACTGCGTATCCGAAGATCAAGATTGTTGCACTCACCGTCACCCAACCTACAGTCCGCATGCTGCTGCTGCTTCGAGCTCGTCTCGGCATCATTCGAGCTTGCCCCTTTCACTATGAGGTTCGTAAGCCAGCGTAAAATACGGATACGCGAGCCGTTCAGTCAAGCGACAAGACATCTCCAATTGAAAGTCGTTGAGAGGGTCGGGAAAAATCTGCAAGGGATTTTGCATAACTGACAGCAAAAACACGACACCGCAAACGTTGCAGTTTTGCTCTAGGATCTAAAAAGGATTTGAAGAGTTTACCAACCGCGCGGAGTCATTTGACTTTTCACAACGGTGTTTTCGCTGATCGGACTGGTACTATTTTTGCGCTCCTCATAAGCGAAACAGCCAGTCTCAGTGCATCATTGTGTAGCCGTACACGTTCCTGCAGGAAGGAGAAATATATGTCCACGTCCACGCACAAAAGTAGTTCTGGAGAAGTACAACAAGCGATCATGCAGGGAGCTATCACACGAGAATACAGAGCCGATGCGCGGCAAGTGATCCAGCGACTCAATGCTCTGCGCTCAACGGAGATCATGAGCTACCTTCAGTATATGCAGCATCAGTACATGGCGGTTTCGTTACTTTCGCCGGCCATGAAATCGGAGTTCCAGACCCATGCGACTCAGGAATTGGATCATGCCAATCGTTTGGCCGAAAGAATTCAACAACTCGGAGGCGTACCTATTTATGACCCGAAGGAAATCGCCGCTAAAGCTGCGAATGTGGGGATTGCGCCGGAGCAAGGCACGACCCTAACTGAGATGGTGGTCGAAGATTTGATGCTCGAACGCCAGCAAATCGAAGCCTACACGACTCTGATTCGTGAAATCGGTGACCAAGATTTCGTCACCCGGCATATGCTTATCAGTATCCTCGCTGAGACGGAGAAGCACGCCAACGAATTGGCAGATTATCTCAAGCGCAGCACCTGATCGGCATCGCCGCTGAAAACACTCGTAACTGTTTGCGCGGCGATGATTAACCGCCGAGACAGGACCCGGCGTCCCGCTACTGTAACTGATATCGCTGGTAGCGGGTTCAAAAAGGCGGAACTTTCAATCGTCTCTTATAGCCCGTAGAACGCCTGCGAATTCGTTTCCAGAATCTTCTGTCCTTGCGCCCTGGTGATTCTGCCCTCGTCCACCCAGCTGCGCACTTCATCGAGTCCGCTCAGGTTGGCGGAAATATCCGTATGGCTGTAATCGGTGCCGATCATGAAGCTCTCTTCGGTGCCGAATTTGAGCAGCGACTCGATGTCGTCGATAGGATCGATGGTGATATAGATCCGGTTTTCCCGGAAAATTTCCGGCTCGAGTTCATAGAGACGGGGCAGTCGAGTTCCCTTGCCGCGAAGCGATTGCCGTTTTAACGCTCCCAACTGCGAGATCGTGTAGGGGATCCAGGAGGCGCCCGATTCGATCAATCCAAAGCGCAGCCTAGGAAATTGTTTTGCCACACCGGAGCTCACCAGTGCGGAAAACGAGTACATGATTGGAAAGCCGCGGTCCCATTCGTGAAACGGCAGCGGATGGCCCGTATGGATGCAG
>DATIEH010000446.1:0-4337 GCA_035455905.1 Binatia bacterium
CCCCATTTCCTTTTCACCTCTCCCTTGAACTCGTGCCAATTACCTTTGAATTTATTGTTATCCATACTGCCTCCTCGCGGCCAAAAAATGTGCAGAAGTAGTGCCAAGTCGCTTTGCACTATGAAATTCGCGCAAAACGAATGCTGCTTAAACATCCCGTCCTTCTTTTCACGACAACTTTGCAGGAAAACAGGCGGAGAAGTCGATTACGACGGTTTTAGACGATCGCTGTGCGCCGAATCCCATTCCCGTGATCGTTGCCAAAAGGGCGATCTAAATCTTGTCGACGTGCGAACAAGGCGGTTGTTGAGTCTGAATTAGTTGAATGAGCAGCGAATCGTCGCTTCTCGACAGAGTTGCATCAAATCGAGATCCACCGCACCGCATTCCGGACACAGTTGAATAAGTGAACTGAATTTTTGATCCGATTCGATGCCCATCGTCATCGGCTTATGGACAAGTTCCTCGCAGATTTCGCAGATAAACGGTTCTCGCAGTGATTGGGAGAAAAGCATAGTTTGCTTTCGCATGCGCGAAAACCGCGGCTGGTACTCAGCCGCGGTTCGCTTGGTGGCAACTTAGTTCGGCAGAACTACTGCATCGATCACATGGATCACACCGTTGCTTGCCATGATATCGGTCGCCGTCACGTGAGCATTATCGACCATCACGTTACCCGCCCGAGCGCTGATCTTGAGCGAGCGCCCGTTGACCGTTTTCGCTGAGTCGATGTTGACGACTTCGCTCGCAGTCACTCGACCCGGTACGACGTGATAAGTCAGCACGGCGATCAACTTATCCTTGTTTTCAGGTTTGAGAAGATTTTCCACCGTGCCCGCAGGCAGCTTTTTGAAAGCTTCATCGGTGGGGGCGAACACCGTGAGCGGCCCCTGCCCTTTGAGTGTATCCACTAAGCCCGCAGCCTGAACCGCGGCGATGAGCGTTTTGAACGATCCCGCTGAGGCGGCGACCTCAACAATATCTTTGTCCGGCAGGGATTCCGCCTTCACCGAACCTGCGAACCCCAACATTACAGCCAACACTCCCAATCCAATTTTGAAGACTCTCATTTTTTTTCCTCCTTTTTTATTTTTTTTTGAATCTTCGGTAGCGCGTTAGAGCAACGCCGGGGCCACTCGCGAGGCGCAACTCCAGATGCTGATTGTGACTCGTGTTTTGCAGTTTGCCGAGGAACGGCAAAAAATTTTCGCGGTGGTGATGAGACAATTAAGTGTCTCATCACCGTCTCACAGCTGTCTCAGCTGATACAGGCGATGCTACTTGTCTTCGGGATGGATATTGAGGTCCGCGAGCCGGCGGTAGAGGGTAGCGCGACTGATACCGAGCAGCCGCGCTGCCAGTGCTCGGTTACCGCGCGAACGACTAAGCGCGTCGAGAAATCGCGCCTTTTCATCGTTCAACGGATCACCGGGTATGGAGCCGCCGAAGTCCGACGGCGCGCCAATCTCCGGAGGCAAGTCCTCGGGCTTGATGACCGCGCCGCCACAACCAATCACGGCAAATTCGATCGCGCTTCTGAGCTCACGCACGTTTCCAGGCCACGGATGGTCCATCAGCAGCCGCACGGCCTGTGGGCTGAATTCCGTGACTCGCTTCGCGGCGGCAGCAGAAAACTGCGCGAGAAAAGATGCGGCCAGCAACGGAATGTCTTCGCGCCGCTCGCGCAGCGCCGGGACCGCGATGCGCGCCACGCGAATGCGGTAAAACAGATCCGTGCGGAAATTGCCTCTCGTCACCTCGTCGCTCAAGCTACGGTGCGTCGCTGCCAAAAGCCTCACGTCGATTTTGCGCGGTCGGGTTTCGCCCAGGCGCACGATCTCGCGCTCCTGCAGAACGCGCAAAAGCTGATTCTGCACTGTCATCGGAATGTCGCCGATCTCATCCAAGAGCAAAGTTCCACCGCTGGCGGCTTCGAACAACCCCTGATGATCTTCGATAGCACCCGTAAATGCGCCTCGTTTGTGGCCGAAGAGCTGGCTCCCTAGGAGCGATTCGGTGAGCCCGGCGCAGTTTACCGCGACAAACGGCTTGTCCTTGCGATGGCTAGCCGCATGGATGGCGCGGGCAACTAATTCTTTTCCCGTACCGGTTTCACCCTCGATGAGCACGGTCGAATCGACTTGTGCCACGGCGCGAATCTGTTGATACACCTGTTGCATCGCAGCACTCTTACCCAGAAGATCATAAAATTGCGCTCGCTCATCGAGCAGCCGGCGAAGATCATGAACGTCGGTCACATCATAAAGAAAAAAGATCTTGCCGCTTGTGTCGCGCGGATCGTCTTTCACATCGACTTCGAGCCAAACGCGCCGGCCGTCGGTTCTATCCATGTGAAGCGCGATTCGATTCCGCTCGGCAAAAGGCTTGTCGATTAGCGCCTGCAGATTGCGCGTATTTTCCACATCCAAACCGAACAGTTTTTGCCAAGGCAGATCGTTCGAGACGCTTTCCGTCCGATCAAATAGCCGGCGTGCGGCCGAGTTGAGAAATATCACGCGACCGTTTTTATCGGTCATGACCGTGCCAATGCGCAACTCGTTGAGGATCGAGCGGAGATCGTTCCGGCTTCTCTCCACCTGTCGATACATTTCCTGCAATTGATTCTCGGCGAGCTTGCGCGCCGTCACGTTTCGCTGGATCGATAAAAAATGAGTAATCTCACCATCGCCGGCCCGAATCGGCGTGATATCCCATTCGACGTAGTATTCGCTGCCGTCTTTGCGGTAGTTGACGGTCTCGCCGGAAAACGGCTCGCCTCGGCTGAGCGCCTCGCGCAAACGTTGCAGCATGGCGCGATCGGACTTCGGCCCCTGAAGAATTCGCGGCGTCTTATGTAGGATTTCTTCCCGGCTGTAGCCGGTCATCGCGCAAAGGGCAGGATTGACGAAAAGGATCTTGGGACCAGGTGCATCGAGCTCAGCCGAGGTAATCAGCACAGCCTCTTTCGCCTGATCGACCGCGACATCGAGCAGTTTCATGAGCTGCTCCGCCGTGAGCAGCTGTGGTTCTGCCATTATCGTAGTTCCTCGGCTGCCTGGCCTATTTCAAAATCCATCGGGAATCGTGATGAAAACGCAAGCTACCTCCCGAGTCAAGCCGGTCTTCTGCACCTTACTAGACAATCACACCCATCGTCATTCCGGGCAAGCTGGCGCAGGTGACGCGACCCGGAATCCAGGAAATTTCCAAAGAGAGATCTATGGTCCTAAAAAGACTGTCCTGCTTTTCACGTAACTTTCGGGAGAATACCGGAAGAACTCACTGACGGACAACCTTCGCCTCATTGCTTGACAGGCTTCTTGTCGTGCAATAAACGACGGTTGAAGTAAATTTTTTTCACTCGAGTCGGGTATTGACGACGATCTTCGCGTCATCAGCTCGACAAAGGAGGCGAAATGTTTCGTGTAGACGTCGACGCGCATGTGGACGAATCGGAAGCGACTTGGGAATACCTCGATGATGGCGCGCGCCGCTTCAAACCGGCGACCCTCGACCCCGGCGGTCCCACGGCGCCGGGCGATGCCCGGCCGCACCGGCTCTGGGTGATCGACGGCAATATTCGGCTCAGGCGCTGGCGCGACGACAAGCGCACGGGAACGGTCCAGGCAACACGCGAGCTGATCGACGTGGATGCGCGCATACGCCATATGGACGAGCTGCGAATCGATGTGCAGGTGCTCTACCCAACTCTATTCCTGCACGCGCTCAGCGATCGCCCAGAAGTCGAGCTGGCGCTCTGCAAGTCCTACAATCGTTGGATCGCCAAAGCCACCGAGAAAAGCCGTGGCCGGCTGCGCTGGGTCGCCATGCTGCCTCTCCTCTCCATCGACAAAGCGGTTGAGGAGGTGCGTTGGGCGAAGGACCACGGCGCGTGCGGCGTGTTTAAAAAGGGCATCGAGTGCGCCGACCGCGCTGCCAGCGATCCCTACTTCTTTCCAGTTTACGAGGAAGCGAGCCGCCTCGATCTGCCCGTTTGTATTCATAACGCGACGGGCAAAGTCGAGTCCGCCATCGCGCAGCAAGGAGAGAGCCTGGACGGCGGCATGAACGCGATCTCCGCGTTCAGTGCTCTGGTCGAGCATGGCATCCCGGATCTGTTTCCGAAACTGCGAGTGGGCTTCATCGAAACCGGCGCTTCGTGGATTCCCTACCTCTATGCCGATCTCGTCGCGAAGAAACTTCGTCGCACATTTTTGCCGGTCGATTTCAAGGAAGATTTATTCCGTCGTAATCGGATCTACGTCGCCTGCCAGACTAACGACGATCTGCCTTATATTCTTAAATACGGCACAGAGGACAACTTGATGATCGGCACC